>WFOM01000035.1 GCA_015488075.1 Helicobacteraceae bacterium
ATAAGTTTTCTATAATCGTTGGACCAGATTTCTATACACATCCAAACTCAAAAAATCTGGCAAGACTTACAGCTTTGGTTGAAAAATACACAGATTTTGAGTTGGTTATAATTCCACCTCTTTCAAACACACTGGGTGTTGCACTTATAAATGATTTGGATGATGAGAGAGGCTCATATACTATAGGTTACAATGTTAAAGGTGATTTTACTTTGAGTGCATTGGGGGATGGTGATTTGGATATGCCGGCTATCAACCAACAAGAAGGAACACTTACAAGTATAAACAAAAGAGTAAAACCTACAAATCAGGCAGTTCCATACAAAGGTTATGTGCTAAACGACATAGCAAACGAACTCGGACTTAAAGCTGAACTTACCATAGAATACACAAAAGAACTTCCACAAAACAAAGGTTTTAAATCGATAGATTTTGATGAACTTCCAAACTATTATGAAAATGACGGAACCGAAGTTATAGGGTATGTGTTAAATAACTTAACAGTTTCGGCTACAAATGATGAAAAAGTTGAGAAAATAAGCCAGGATAAATTAGAAGGTAGTATAATCTACCTTGCAAATCCTGTAAGACAGTTTACACCGTTTACTCATAAAACCACAAATCTTGATGAAAAAAGCGGTTTGTATATGAGTGAAGAGTTTTTAAATGCAAGCGATGAGTTTAACGAAGGTGACGAGGTTGTGGTCAAAACAGACAAAGGTGAGATAAAAACAACCATAGTAAGTTATAACAAAATAGGAGGAGATATCTTTATGCTTCCAACTTTTGATAAAAATCTAAATTCACAGTCTCTGTTTGAGTCATACAGATTTGCTCAAGCAGAAATCAAAAAGGTGTAAGTATGTCATATATAGTAGGAACACTTATAAACATAGTTATAGTGATGCTGATATTTTCGGCACTGGCAGGTCTTGGAACATATTTTGAGAGAAAAGTTCTTGCTTTCATGCAAAGAAGGCTCGGACCTATGGTAGTTGGACCTTACGGTCTTTTGCAAATAGCGGCTGACGGTATAAAGCTTTTTACAAAAGAGGATATCATTCCTCAAAATGTTGTAGCAAAGATTTTTAGAATTGCACCGGTTATAACCGCCGCTACTGCTTTTATGGCTGCGGCTGCTATACCTTTTTTACCTGATTTTGAGATATTTGGCATAAAAGTTCATCCGATTATTTCAGATATAAACATAGCCATACTTTATATACTGGGTGTTATGGGAGTAGGTTTATACGGTTTGCTTCTTGGAGGTATGGCATCAGCTAACAAATGGTCGCTTATCTCATCGGCAAGGGCTGCGGCTGTTTTTATATCGTATGAAGTTGTAACTGGACTATCAATCCTTGCACCTATAATGATGGTTGGTTCTTTGTCTCTTGTGGATTTTAACAACTATCAGGCTGAGCATGGCTGGCTTGTTTTTTCTCAGCCGGTTGCTTTTGTTTTGTTTTGGATAGCAGCATTTGCGGAAACCGGTAGAACTCCTTTTCACCTTATAGCAAACGACCATGAGATTATAGATGGTTTTGGAACGGAATACAGCGGTATGAGATGGGGTTTGTTTTTTATAGGTGAGTATGCAAATATGTTTTTTATCTCTTTTGTTATACCGCTTATTTTCCTTGGAGGATTTGGTGATGGAAGCTTTTTGGGTGCTTTGATTTTCTTGCTTAAAGTTTCGTTTTTCTTTTTCTTTTTCCTGTGGACAAGAGCTGCATGGCCGGATATAAGACCTGATCAGCTTATGTGGCTTTGCTGGAAAGTTTTGATGCCTTTAGCGGTTATAAATGTTGTTATAACCGGTATAGTAATGATGTAAGGGGATGTGAGATATGAGTGAGATAAAAATGTTTGAAGACAGAAATGTAGGTGAAGGTTACTATAAGATAGATATAGACTCTTATCCCACTACACCTTGGGAAAAATTTAAAAGAGTAGTTAAAAGAAGTTTAAAAGGTGAGCTTTTTGTCGGACTCTGGGTAGTTTTGAGAGAGATGATAAAGTTTAACATCCATACAGTTCAGTATCCTCTTGAAAAGATGCCAATAGGTCCTAGATACAGAGCAGTTCACCAGATGAAAAGGCTTTGGGAAAGCGGAACCGAGAGATGTATAGGATGCGGTTTGTGTGAAAAGATATGTATATCAAACTGTATCAGAATGGAAACAAGATACGATGAAAACCAGAGAAAAGAGGTAAGTGAATACAGCATAAATCTCGGAAGATGTATATTTTGCGGATATTGTGCAGAGGTTTGCCCCGAGCTTGCAATTACACACGGCGGCGAGTATGAAAACTGTTCAGAGCAAAGAGAGCATTTTATACTGTATGATGATATGCTTACACCTATTGATATGGTTTTGAACAAACAACAAAAAGAGTTTGAAGGTTTTGGAGCCGTTACACCAAATGAGGATGCGAGGTTGAAAAAAACCCCGCTTGCATACTAAGGAGTTTATATGTTTGAAACAGTTGCATTTTATCTTTTTGCAGTGCTGGTTACCGTATCGTTTTTTATAGCCGTAACCACATCACAGGCACTTTATGCTTTGACGGCACTTGCTTCGGGAATGATTCTTATTTCCGGATTTTTCTTTATACTTGATGCCGAGTTTTTGGGTGCCATACAAATAATAGTTTATTCAGGTGCGGTTTTGGCACTTTATGCATTTGGTATGATGTTTTTTGATACTACAAGAGAGGTTAAAGAGAAAAAAGGAAACAGGATTATCATAGCATCTTTGTCTGTTCTTAGTGTAATCCTGGTTGTTTTGATCTTTGCAGCACCGGTAGTATCAGACAACATAGTGGCAAACTATCCTGTGGTAGAGGGTATAGGAAACACTGAACAAGTTGGTATAGTTCTTTTTACAAAATACCTTGTTCCGTTTGAAGTTGCCGCTGTTATGCTTCTTGTTGCTATGATTGCGGGAATAGTTCTAGCCGGTAAAAAAATGGATGTTTCACTCACTCTAAAAGATGACAGTGAGATAAATAATGAAGAAAAGGTGCTTTCATGATGGAGATAGGACTTAGCCATTATCTTATACTTTCAACTATACTTTTTGGTATAGGGCTTTACGGTGTTATGAGCAGAAAAAACCTATTGATGCTTTTCTTTGCGACAGAGATTTTGTTAAACTCAGTAAATATAGGTTTTGCTGCGATATCACACTATTTGGGTGATTTGACCGGTCAGATGTTTGCATTTTTTGTTATTGCCATTGCTGCAAGTGAAGTGGCAGTTGGTCTTGGACTGCTTGTAGTATGGTTTAAAAGACATAACAGAATTGACCTTGATGAAATGATGAGTATGAGAGGATAGGATGATGGAGAAATATTTATATATAGCACTTTTTGCTCCACTGGTTAGCTCACTGTTTTCTTCTTTGTTTACTGCAAAACCGAAGAAACAGTTTGTAGGTGTTATAGCCAGTTTGCTTATAGCCACTTCGTTTGTAAGCAGTGTTATTTTGGGATTTTATATACTTGGCGGCGGTGAGGCTATACATGTAGAGCTTATGACATGGATAAATACAGGCGGACTTTATATACCGTTTGGATTTGTGGTTGATGAGATAAGTGTTACTATGATGTTTGTTGTAACTCTTGTTTCAATGTTGGTTCATATCTACTCAAACGGTTATATGGACCACGATCCGAGTTTTAACAGATTTTTTGCATGGCTTAGTGCTTTTGTGTTTTCTATGATGGTTCTTGTAATGAGTGACAACTTTGCAGGACTTTTTATAGGATGGGAAGGTGTTGGACTTTGTTCATGGGGTCTTATAGGTTTTTGGTATTACAAAGAGAGTGCAACATGGGCTGCCAATGAAGCTTTTATAATGAATAGAATTGCAGACCTTGGTATGCTTATAGGTTTGTTTTTGCTTTACTGGAATACCGGTTCACTTCAATACGATGTAGTTTTTTCAAAAGTGGCACTTCTTGATCATTCAACACTTATATGGATTGGGATCTTCCTGTTTATAGGTGCTATGGGTAAATCAGCCCAGTTCCCGCTTCATACATGGCTTGCAGATGCTATGGAAGGTCCAACACCGGTTTCTGCTCTTATCCATGCAGCGACAATGGTTACAGCAGGTGTTTATCTGGTAATCAGATCAAATCCTTTGTATGATCTTGTACCTGAAGTCGGCATATTTATAGCAAGTCTTGGAACATTTGTGGCATTTTTTGCGGCATCTATGGCTCTTGTCAACAGAGATATGAAAAGGATTATAGCATACTCTACTCTGTCACAGCTTGGTTATATGTTTGCAGCAGCAGGTCTTGGGGCTTACTGGGTGGCACTGTTTCACCTTATGGCCCATGCTTTCTTTAAAGCACTTCTTTTCCTTGGAGCAGGTAATGTTATGCATGCTATGCATGATGAGCTTGATCCGTTTAAAATGGGTGCACTAAAAGAGAAAATGAAGTGGACATGGATTATGATGACTGTAGCTTCTTTTGCACTTGCTGGTGTTTTTCCGCTTGCAGGATTCTTTTCAAAAGACACCATACTTGAAGCGGCTTTTGTTGATCATCATTATGTGATATACGGAGTGCTTTTGTTTACTGCAGCTCTTACGGCATTTTATTCATTTAGACTTGTTGCATTGATATTTCACGGTAACGACAGATATTCTCAGTTTGGCATCCATCCTCATGAAGCTTACAACTATATGCTTTGGGCAATGGCTCCGTTGTTCTTCTTTGCGATTATCGCAGGTATAATGCAAACACCGTTTTTTGAGATGGTTGAAGAAGCATTAAACGCAAGAGAGTATCATATACACTCAGAAGCTGTCAAATGGATAATGCTTATAGGGACACAGGTTTTGGTTATAGCATCTATCTTTTATGCATATAGAAAATACAACAGAAACGATATAACTGTTCCTGACGGAACAAGTAAAACTGAAAACAGACTGTGTTACAAAGTTTTGTTTAATCAATACTATATACCTTATTTTTACGAAGAATATCTTGTTAAGCCTTACAGAGAACTTTCAGGACTGTTCTGGAAAAAATTTGATCTTAGAGTTGTTGATGCAACAGTTGACGGTATAGCTAAAATTCTATATAACACAGGTGAAGAAACAAGAGGTATGCAAAGCGGAAATCTGTCTGTTATGCTCAGATGGATGGTTGTGGGTCTTGTTATACTTCTTATATTTGCCGGTGCAGTTGGATTGGCTGTAAGATATTCTGATAAAATCTTGTCGTTTTTATCAGCTTTAGGAGTTTAATAGATGTTGGAAAATATTTTAACGATACTTATATTTTTCCCGCTGATTGCAGGGATACTCGGTTTTGCTATAGATAAAAACTCTTTTAGAGCTTATGGTATAGCAGTAAGCTTAGTTGAGTTTGTGCTTTCGTTGTTGTTGTGGTTTTATTATGATCCTAATATTGCAGGTATGCAGTTTGTAGAGACTTTACCTCTTATACCTACTTTTGGTATTAACTATTTTGTAGGGGTTGACGGTATATCTATGTTTATCATCATACTTGCTGCATTTTTTACACTCATAGGTATAGCATCGCTTCCAAAAACACCAAATGAGAAAAATATGATAATAACACTTCTATTTTTACAGATGACCATGGTTGGTGTTTTTGCGGCACTTGATGCTATAGTATTTTATATTTTTTGGGAGTTTTCACTTGTTCCTATGATATACATTATAGGTGCATGGGGAGGACCTCTTAGAATATATGCATCTATTAAGTTCTTTTTATATACTTTTGCCGGTTCTCTTATAATGTTGGTTGGTATGTTGTTTATGGCATATTTTTACTATCAGACAACAGGTGTATGGAGCTTTTCTATAGAAGACTGGTATAACCTTGTTTTACCTAAGTCTTATCAGATTTGGCTGTTTTTGGCTTTCTTTATAGGATTTGCCATAAAAGTTCCTATGTTTCCGTTTCATACATGGCTTCCTTATGCTCACGGTCAGGCACCTACCATAGGTTCTGTAATACTTGCTGCAATTTTGCTTAAAATGGGAACATATGCATTTGTAAGATTTTCTTTGCCTCTTTTTCCTGATGCAAGTGTTTTCTTTATGGTGCCAATAGCTACCATATCTATCATCATGATAGTATATACTGCTATGGTTGCTTATGCACAGGAAGATATAAAGCAGGTCGTAGCATACAGCTCTATATCTCACATGGGTGTTATAATACTTGGAACATTTGCACTAAATGTTGAAGGTATAAGCGGTTCTATCTTTTTAATGATAGGTCACGGTGTAGTCTCAGGTGCACTGTTTTTGCTTGTAGGTGTTATATATGAAAGAAGACATACCAAACTTATGAGTGAATTTGGAGGGCTTGCACATGTTATGCCAAGATATGCGGCGATATTTGGTATATTTTTGATGGCATCAGTCGGTCTTCCTCTAACTATAAACTTTATAGGTGAGTTTTTAAGTCTGCTTGGTTTTTACAAACAGTCTCACATATTAACATTGGTAGCGGGGACAGCCATAATTGTCGGTGCCATATATATGCTCTCAGCATTTAAAAAAGCATTTTTCGGCAATGTTACAAAAGAGGAAAACAAAAACTTACCTGATGTTAACAAAACTGAACTTGTTGCACTTATCCCACTTGTAGCTATTACAATATGGTTAGGGGTTTATCCAAAACCTGTTTTGGACCCTATAAACAAAAGTGTTACAAGACTTGTAAAATTTATGCATGAAAAATCAAGAACACCGGATGGAAAAATAAGGATACAAGACCCGCTTAAAGTAAAAACCAAAAAAGTATGCAGCGATTGTGCTTCATGTAAGGAGGGCGAATAATGATACAGCCTGTAAATATTTCTATGGATGTTTTGAATCTGACTACTCTTGCACCGATGCTTGTTGCAGTAGTTGGGGCTTTGTTTATACTTGTTATAGATTTGTTCAAATCAAATTTGGACAAATCACTGTATGTTATGATAAGCATACTGTTTTTATTTGTGGATTTGATAGCAGTTTATGAATCTTCACTCACTTTTATGCAAAACGGAACCGTGATAGGGCTTTTTGATGTGATGCAGATAGACGGTTTGGCAATAGTTTCTCAGTTTATCATAGTAATAGCTTCTATGCTTTTTATACCGCTTGCGATGACATCAAAAAGATTTCATGAATATAGCTATCCTGAGTATTTTGCACTCTTTTTGTTTATGATAGCAGGTTTTCAGTTTATGGTTGCAACAGACAACCTTATACTTATATTTGTAGGGCTTGAGACTGCTTCACTTTCA
Organism: Helicobacteraceae bacterium; assembly: GCA_015488075.1. Lineage (GTDB taxonomy): Bacteria > Campylobacterota > Campylobacteria > Campylobacterales > Sulfurimonadaceae > S012-15. Next base: position 7,292 of record WFOM01000035.1, read on the forward strand.
CTTTATACCATGATAGCTATGCACAACAGAGCCAAATCTTTTGAAGCGGCTGTAAAATACTTTACTATGGGAGCACTGGCTGCAGGTTTTTACAGCTTTGGGGCTATGGTGTTTTATGCAATTACAGGCTCGGTTGAGATAAACCAGATAGCAGCTGTTTTGGATGCAAACTCCTATAAAAACCTTGGTTATGTTTTTGTGGCTGTTGCCTTCTTGCTTGCCTCTTTTGCATTTAAACTTTCTTTGGTTCCTTTTCATACATGGGCACCTGATGTATATGAAGGCTCATCTGCAGCATTAGCCGGATATATGTCTATAGTTCCAAAGATAGCTGCATTTATAGTTACTATGAGACTGTTTGAGTTCCTTGTTCACAGTGATATAGTATGGTTAAAAGCGATACTTTATGCTTTTGTGATTATCACTATGACCATATCAAACCTGTGGGCTTTGGTTCAAAGTGATGTAAAGAGGATGCTTGCATACAGTTCCATCTCTCATGCCGGTTTTGCTATGGCGGCGGTTTTGATAGGAACGACTGAAGCAAATACCGCACTTCTTCTTTACTGGGTTATGTTTACATTTACCAATCTTGGGTCATTCTCTATGCTTTGGATATCAAGACAAAAAAATCTTTTGCCTGGACAAAGCAGTGACCACTCTTATGAAAAATTTGCCGGTATGATTAAAACAGCACCAATTCCTGCGGTTATAATGGGGCTTTTTATGCTGACACTTGCAGGAGTTCCTCCTTTTGCACTCTTTTGGGGTAAACTTTATATGATAAATGCGGCAGTTATTTCAGGTTATACTTTCCTTGCTTTTATAATGGCTATAAACTCTGCTATAGCAGGTTATTATTATCTAAAACTTATAGTATATATGTTTATGAAAGAGCCGGTTGACAGCAGATATGAAAAAGTATATACCAAAAACCTGTCATTGACTTTAAAAACAGTTATAGGTTTTGCTGCTGTAGGAACAATTTTTGCTGTATTTGCAATAAACCCTCTTTTAAACCTTATAGGCGGATTTGTTTACAACAGTGGGTTTTAAAACTTCAATTTAAAGGAGCAAAGTTTTGTTTTTCAAATCTCTCTTTGCTCTTTTTATCTTTTGCCTCTCCTCCCTATTTTCACTGGAGATAGATGTAAAAACCGCTGCCTACAACGGTGAAAAATATTCCATCTTAAATATAAAAGACAAAAACAGTTTTTTGTGTCATGACGAGCTTGACAAATTTGGAGAGATAAAAAAGGTTATATGCTCTTTTCCTAAAAAACCTCTTAAAACGATAAAACCGATACAAACACCTTTTTTTGACATCAGCACAAAGATGTATAAAAACACTTTCTTTTTGATTATAAACCCTGTATACAAGATTAAATCGTATCCCATAGTTTTTGATCTGGTTAAAGACAAAGCGGTTTTTGATGTAAAAACAGAGTTTAGTTCAAAATGGATGATACTTGGCTATATCAAAGAAATTCCTGTTATAAAAAAAGACAAAAAAAACGAATTTTCAATCAATTTTCCTTTTTATCAGGATGATGAACTGCCTTATGTGGGAGGTCTTGACATCAAGGGCAATCCTATAGAACTAAAAGATACAGATGATGTAAGCCTGTTTATAAAGATAAAAAAACTCTACAAACAGGGAAAATATGATGACTGTATTGACTCTGCAGATGAGATTTTGGAGAGTTATCCAAACACTATTTTCAAGTCTGAGCTTTTGTATTACAAGATAAAATCATATTTTAAGCTCAGGTCTTATGAGGATGTTATAGACCTTTCAAAAGAGTTTTTAAAAAATTTCTCTTCAGACAACAATATACCTGAGATTGTTATGATGATAGCATACGGTTACTACAAAAATGGAATGTATAGCGATGCCGATTACTTTTTTGACAGACTGTTTAATGAGCATGCAGATTCAAGATATGCAAAACTTGGATACATATACAAAGGAGATATGCTAAGTGCCGGCGGAGAAGACAAAAAGGCAAAAAAATTTTACAAAAAAGCTCTTTACAGTGCAAAAGATGTGGATATAGCCTCTCTTGCCGCTTTTAAGCTGGCACAAATCAATATACTAAACGGCAAATACAAAAAAGCAAAAGAGTATATAGAAAAAATTTTAAAAGCAGACAAAGGATTTTTATACAGCCATTACACCGATACAAAAGATATTATGCAAAGTTTTGTTGACAACAAAATGTATAAAATCGCTGCAGAAATGGCACTGGCTGTTTTGGATGATATGCCAAAACATCATGATGATTATGAAATTTTACTGAAAAATGCAGGTATATGGCTTGCAAAAACAGATGAAAAAAAAGAAGCTCTGAAAATTTTGCAAAGGTATATAAAAGAGTTTAATGACGGATTTTTTATAAGTGATGTTGAAAAAACAAGAGATGAACTCTTTTTTGCTACAAACAAAGACACAAATACATCCGACTTACTTGAAAAATACAACAAACTTATAGAAGAATATGGTGATAAGCCAATAGGTCAAAAAGCTTTATATGAAAAAGCAAAACTTATGCTTAAAGAGAAAATGTATAGCGACATACTCCAGATAAAAGATGACATACTAAATCTTGATGATGATTACAAAGATAAAGAAGAGATAGTAAAAGATGCCGCATACGGTCTTATGAAAGATTCTTTAAAAGCAAAACAGTGTGATATAGTTTTGGATATACAAAAAGACTACAATATAACTGTAGAAGAGAAGTTTGATGACGGATTGTATGAGTGTTTTTATATGGCAAACGACTTTGAAAAAGCAAAAAACATAGTCTTAAAACATATAGATACAAAAGATATAGCATCAAAACGGGAATGGCTGTATAAACTTCTAAAAGTTGATTTTATGCTTCACAGATACAAAGATGTTATAGATGAGTCAAAAGATTTGATCTCTTTGATAGACAACATACAAAATTCTGCTTACAAAGATGTTTACAGATATATGTTTGACAGTTACGGTATGTTAAAAGATTATGACGGGATGCTTGATACCATAACAAAAATAGAAAATATTTTCGGAGTAGACCCAAAAGATATAGACAGATATGTAGATATGATAAACCTTGGAGTAGCAAAAAACGATGACAACATCATCATAAAATATGCAAAAAAACTTTATGATTTGCAAAACAAGATCAACAGCTATGCACAAAGCCCTTTTGTAGAGTTTGCACTCTATCAGGCATATATGAACAAGGAAAGATACAACGAAGCATACCAAGTTATAAAATCCCTTGACAAATTAAAGCTGAAAAACAATGTAAGAGCAAGACAAAAATATCTGCTTGGTGAAGTTTTGACAAAACTTTGGAGAGACGAGGAAGCCAAAAAAGCCTACAAAGAAGCTATAAAAGCAGATCCAAAATCATCATGGGCATCTTTGGCAAAAACTGCTTTGAATCTGTAAAGTCAGTTGTTAAAAAGTTTTTTTCTATAAATATATAATTGTTTTAGATCCTCTTTAGAAGGTTTTTTGTAAGTTTTGTATGAAGTAGCTTTTTTAAACGAATTGTTTTTCTGATAAGGTATGCCGCTTGGAACAAGGGAGTTGTTTTTTACGGTGGCATAGTCATAGTTTTTTGTTTTTGGATTGTAAAGAAGTATGTCACCTTGAGGTGTTTGGATGTAGTTTAGGTATTCATCACCTTTTGGTGTGGCTGTAAAAGTTGTGCCGTCAGACTGTCTGTATGTTTTTTGAACAGAAAAAACGGGTGCTGCAAAAGATATCAGAACAAAAGATATCACCAAAATTATAATTTTCATCTTTACCTCACTTTATATTTATATTCATTACACTTGCAGGTGTCGATACACCGTCAAAAATACTTTTATATGCCGTTGCATTTGGACTGAAGAAAAATCCGTCTACACTTCCGTAGTTACTGATGTTGTTTAGAACAGGATTTTTTGCTTCTACAACATCAACTCCTTTGTTATTTGTATCTGCATTTACATTGTTGTATAAAAAGTTGTCAACTGTAAGTTTGTTGTTGTTGATTTTCCAAAGAAGTATGCCTCCCTGATATGATGAACCGTTTATTAAAATCTTTTTAAAGCCGGCATCATATCCTGTCACTGAGCGGTTTTCCAAAAGATAGTAGTGGGTTGAGTCTATAGGTATCTTTATGATGTCATATCCGCTTTGGTCTGTTGAGGTAAGTGTGCTTGGTCCAGATACCTCTTTTGGTGTTATCCAACCGGTGTAAGTTTTGCTCCAAGCACACATATGAACAGGTGTGGCTCCTGGATTTTCTCCTGTTTTAAATCCCCACATACCCGAACTCATAAGACCAAATCCACCTATACCGCCATAACTTCCTGCTGTGTTGTATAAGTCGGGAAGTTTAAACAAAGCATGACCCAGTTCATGCACTATTATACCAATGGTTGCAGGGTGCGGAGATGAAGCATTGTGTTGTTCACCAACAACTACATATGAACCGTTTTTTTTGCAGTTAGAGACTTCGACTCCGTCATATTTTTTTGAAGCAGAAAAACATGAACTGTGTGCCCATACACCGTTTGTAACATGCTTTCCTTCATAAGCATCTTCATATCCTGCAAATATAAATATGATGTTAAGCTCGTAGTTTTGAAGGTAGCCGTCATTGTTTGCATCATAAATTGAAAAATCTATATAACTGTCTGCCTGATTTAGTGCGGATGCAAGAGTTTGCTGGATGGTATTTTTAAATCCTGATGAATTTATACTGATATTTGGATGGTTTGTTGAGAGTGTTACTTTTATTATCCCGTCATTTGGTGTATTGTAAGTTTCTATGGGCTGTGTAAGTTGAAAATGTGTTGAATAACTGTTTTGTGCATAATAGTCGTTTGCTTCACCCGGGTTTGTTCCAAATATTTTACTGCTCCAGAAAGCTTCTGTTTGAGTTGTGGTTATGTTGGCAAAGTCAACCATAACAACCAGATTGGGTATGGATGATTTGTGATGATTGACTGTAGCCGGCTTTAGATTTGGAGGCGGTTGTGTGTTGGAATCTGATGAGTCATTTGAAGACGAACACCCCAAAAACAAGATAGTTACTAAAAAAACCAAAAAAAATTGTTTCATTTTGATAACTTTTTCCAAAATCTAATTAAACTATTAGTATAATATCAAAAATTTTTAAAAAAGGTTTTGATGTATGATAACTTTTTCCAAAATGTTGTTGAAACTGCAGGAATTTTGGGCAAATGAGGGTTGCAATATAGTTCAACC
>WFOM01000036.1 GCA_015488075.1 Helicobacteraceae bacterium
AGAGTGGGTCGTTTTTAAGTATATCTACGATTATATCTGATATCTCATCTTCAAGCTGATTTATATCTATACCATCATCACCGCTTTTTTGAAAAACAATATATATCTTATAAAATCCTAAAGCGGTTGCTAGCAAAAATGCAACCATCATAATCGTTTCAAGATGCTCTTTTATCATAACTCCACCTTATTCTAAAACCTTAATCCTTTTAACCTATCGGATAAAGATACTTTTGTTGAATCTTTGCTATATCTTTTAGTATCTCTCTATTTAGCTTAACATCCATAGCAGCTAAAGACTCTTTTAGTTGCTCTTTTTTTCTAGCACCTATGATGGTTGATGCAACGAAACTAAAGTGCTTAGAGTAAGCAACCGCTAAAGTTACCGGATGGATGTTGTATCTGTTAGCTACTTCTAAAAACTCTGCGGTAGCACTTATAGTTTTGTCATTATAAAACCTTTTTGCATGCTCTCTTACCCTTTTTTCATCATTTTTAAGGTATATACTAAATCTTGCATCATTTGGGATAAATTTTTGGTTGTATTTACCACTTAGAATCCCTCCTGCTATAGGTGAGTATGGAAGAAGAGATACTTCAAACTTTTTACAAACTGCTTCTAGTTCATCAAAAAATCTTGGGTTTAATACACTAAAGTTGTTTTGGATAGACTCAAATCTAGGTAGTTTTTCATATTTTGATACCATCAATGACTCTACCAAACCACTTGCATTTTCATTTGATGTGCCTATATATCTTACTTTTCCCTCTTTTATAAGCTCTTCAAAAGCTCTAAGTCCTTCTTCATAAGGCACAACTTTATCCGGCCAGTGAACCTGATACAAGTCTATATAATCTGTTTGAAGTCTTTTAAGACTTCCTTCAATTGCGGTTTTTATATGAAATCTATCTATGGCGGTTAAACCATGACGGATAGGTGGAACAAACCATCCGCTTGCCGCTCCTGCAACTTTGGTTGCTAAGATAATACTATCTCTTGTCTTTGTTTTTAGCCAACGACCTACTATCTCTTCTGTTGCTCCGGCATACGAAGCTTTTGGAGGGACTGGATAAAGCTCGGCTGTATCAAAGAAATTTATACCAAACTCATAAGCTTCATCTAGTATAGCAAATGCTTCTTTCTCATCGGTCGTGCTACCAAATGTCATCGTTCCAAGACAGATGGAGCTTACTCTAAGACCTGTTTTTCCAATGTATCTGTATTGCATTATGAAACCAACTTGTAACTAAATTTTTTTATAATTATATCATTAAATCAAAAGGTTTTAAAAATGGATAAAAGAACAAAGATAGTAGCAACTATAGGACCTGCTAGTGATAGTGTAGATATGTTAGTAAAACTAATAGAAAAAGGTGTAAATGTTTTTAGGCTAAATTTTTCTCATGGGGATCATAGTTATCACCTAGAAAATCTAAATAATATAAAAGAAGCTATTAAAATAACAAATAAGTATGTAGCGGTTCTTCAAGATATAAGTGGTCCAAAGATCAGGGTAGGGGATCTTAAAGAACCATTTGAATTAAAACATGGAGATTTGCTTGAATTTGTAAGAGATGATATAGTGGGTAAGAAGCTTGATAAAAATAGATATACTTTAACGATAAATCAAAAAGATATACTGGACAAATTAAATGTAGGTGAGTATATATATCTTTATGACGGGATTATAAGAGCTGAGATTATTGAAAAAGAAGAAGCTAAAGTTATAGCTAAGATAGAAAACGACGGGCTTTTAACTTCTAGAAAAGGGGTAAATTTTCCAAATAGTAGGATAGATATAGATGTCTTAACTCCAAAAGATAAAAAAGATATAGAGTGGGGTGTAAAAAACGGAGTTGATTTTATGGCTATATCTTTTGTTCAAAAAGCAAAAGATATGCAAGATGCAAGAGATTTGGTTAAAAGTTTAGGCGGTAATACAAAACTTATAGCTAAGATAGAGAAGTTTGATGCGGTTGAGAATATAGATGAGATTTTAGAAGTTAGTGACGGGTTAATGGTTGCAAGAGGGGACTTGGGGATTGAAGTGCCTTACCATAGAGTTCCGGTTATCCAAAAAGAGCTTATATTTAAAGCAAATGAAGCCAGTAAGCCTGTTATTGTAGCTACTCAGATGCTTCTTTCCATGACAAAACAAGAAAGAGCAACAAGAGCAGAGATAAGTGATGTTGCAAATGCGGTTTTAGACGGTGCTGATGCGGTTATGCTTTCAGAAGAATCAGCCATAGGAGAACATCCTGATATGGTTGTTGAAGCGATGGTAAATACCATAAAAG
>WFOM01000037.1 GCA_015488075.1 Helicobacteraceae bacterium
GTCATATATGCATCGAGATAACAGAAAGTTTGTTTGTATCTGACAAAGAAAAAGTTATAAAAATACTAAACAACCTAAAGGAAAGCTTTATAACAGTATCTATGGATGACTTTGGGACAGGGTATTCTTCACTTTCCATGTTAAAAGATTTGCCTGTAGATGAGGTTAAAATAGATAAAAGTTTTGTAGATGACATAACAGTTGACGAAAATGATAAAAAACTTGTTCAAAGTATCATATATATCTCAAACATACTCGGTAAAACCATACTTGCTGAAGGTGTTGAAACAAAAGAACAAAAAGATTTGCTTGACACACTCGGATGTGAACTGTATCAGGGGTATTATTTTTACAAGCCTCTTAAAAAAGAGGAGCTTGTAGAGGTTTTAAAAGGTTAGTTACTTTTTGGCTTTTTCTTTTTTCGGGACTACTAACATATTGTAGTATCTTCCCTCAAAAACCGGAGGTTTTTCCATATCGGCTATATCTTCTACCATAGGCCATACACGTTCAAGTATCTCTTTTGCGGCTTCAGGATGGGCCATCTCCCTTCCTTTTAGAAAAACTCTAAACTTGACATGTTTGCCTTTTTCTAAAAACTCTCTTGCGTGTTTTACTTTATAATCTATATCGTTTTGGGCTATTTTGACTGAAAGCTTTATCTCTTTTACATCTATTTTAGTCTGTTTTTTTCTTTGTTCTTTAAGCTTTTTTTCTTCCTGGTATTTGTATTTGCCATAGTCCATTATCTTGACAACAGGAGGTTTTGCCTGTGGAGCTATAAGCACCAAATCCAAACCCAGTTCGTCAGCTTTTGCTCTTGCTTCTTCTATCGGAACTATACCTAAACTCTCACCACCGTCTAAATTACACCTTACTTCCGGAAACTTTATGTCGTCATTCATAACGACATTGTCTTTCTTCTTGCTACTCAAAAACTTACCTCGTTTATTTTGGTTTCAACTAAGTTCAAAAACTCCTCCTTACTTAGATTGTATTGCTTTCTTTCTCTTCTGTCCCTGACAGCTATGGTATTGTTGTTTACCTCTTCATCACCAAGGATTATCAGCATAGGTATTTTTGCTTTTTCCGCTGTTCTTATCCTTTTGTTAAGAGATTCGTTTTTATCATATATCTCGCTATCGGCACCTATATCTAAAAGTTTATCTTTTATTTCCTTAGCATAAGCTTTATGTGGCTCTGCTATAGGGATAATGGCAACCTGTGTAGGTGCTATAAACATAGGAAACTCACCTGCATAATGCTCAGTGAGTATCCCTATAAATCTCTCAAAAGAACCAAGTATGGCTCTATGTATCATAACAGGCTGTTCTTTTGTATTATCGTCATTTGTATACTCTAACTTAAATCTTTGCGGCAGATTAAAATCAAGTTGAACAGTTCCGCACTGCCACTCTCTCCCTATGGCATCTGTTATCTTTATATCTATCTTTGGACCGTAAAATGCACCACCACCCTCATCTATATCATAAGAGAGGTTGTGTTTTTCCATAGCAGTTTTTAGTGAGGCAGTTGCTATCTCCCAAACTTCATCGCTGCCTACTGCTTTATCAGGTTTGGTTGAGATCATCATTTTGTATTCAAAACCAAATGTTTTCATGATCTTGTCAACAAAATCTATAACCTCTATAACCTGTTCTTCTATCTGGCTTGGCAGACAAAATATATGGGCATCATCCTGTGTAAACTCTCTGACTCTAAAAAGACCGTGTAAAGCTCCGCTTGCTTCATGTCTGTGAACTACACCGTATTCAAAATATTTTAAAGGCAGGTCCCTGTAAGAGTGAAGTGCATCTTCATAAACTTTTATATGCCCGACACAGTTCATAGGCTTTACACCGTATTCATCATCTTCTATTTTGGTAAAATACATATTTTCACCATAGTTTTGATAATGACCGCTTACCTGCCAAAGTGAGCTTTTTAGTATTTCAGGACCACGAACCGGTTCGTAACCCCTTTTTCTGTGTGCTTTAAAAAGGAGCTGTTCGAGTCTGCTTCTCATCCTTGCACCGTTTGGAAGCCATATAGGAAGACCGGCTCCAACTTCCTCTTTAAATGTC
>WFOM01000038.1 GCA_015488075.1 Helicobacteraceae bacterium
GTATATGACTGCAAAAGAACTCAACAAAGCACTGGAAAATTTCTTCGAAGAACACAAAAACAGCGACGAATGTGTAACTTATGAAGCTATAGCAAATATTTTTGAAAAACAACCGACTGCCGCTCAATCAAAAAAAGTATTTCAACTTTTAAACAAATACAAAAAATGTATATACACTTCAAGCGAACATGCAAAACTTTTAAATGACAAAGAAGCAGAAGCAAGAAGAGATGCTCAAAGAAAGATGATAGATTCTAACGATATAGATGATTTTGACATACTAAAAGAGCATGAACTTCTTGAATGGTCAAGATCAGATTCACCTGTTAGGATGTATCTAAGAGAGATGGGGCAGATCCCGCTTCTTACAAAAGAGGAAGAGATAGAGATCTCAAAAAAAATCGAACAGGGCGAATCTATCATAATAGATGCCATATGTTCCGTTCCTTATCTTATAGATTTTATACTTGACTACAAAGAGCCTCTTATAAACAGGGAAAGAAGAGTAAAAGAGCTTTTTAAAAGCTTTGACGACGATGATGACGACTCTGAAGATGAAGATATAAGCGAAGACGGTGAAAAAAAACTGAGTGCCAAAGACAAAAGCAGAGTTGAAAAAGTAACAAGCAGTTTCAAAGCACTTGAAAAGGCAAAAAAAGACTGGATGAAGTTTCTTGAAAAACTTCCGGAAGATATAAATGAAGAGCCTTTAACTGAAGAGAAACTTCACTTGCAGCTTCAACTTGCTTTTAAGAAAAAGATACTTAAAGAAAGACTTCTTGACCTGGGTCCGACATCAAAACTTATAAATGAGCTTGTTAGAGCAATGGAAACTGCACTAAAAAGTGATGAAGGGTATGAAAAAGAGTTAAAAAGACTCGAATACAAACTTCCCCTTTTTAACGATCAGCTAAGAGCAAATCACAATGCCATACTAAACAAAATAACAGAACTTTCAAAAGAAGACATACTTAACATGGTGCCTGAAGCCACGATGGTCAGCACATATATGGAGATCAAAAAGCTTATACAGACAAAAGAAGCTTCAAAAAACTCTTTTGACATGGAGCCTGAAAAACTGGCTGATATCCTTGAACAGATCAAAAGAGGTAAAAAGATAAGCGAGGAAGCAAAAACCAGAATGGCAAAATCAAACCTCAGACTTGTCGTATCTATCGCAAAAAGATACACAAACAGAGGGCTTCCGTTTTTGGATCTTATCCAGGAAGGAAACATAGGACTTATGAAAGCGGTTGACAAGTTCGAGTATCAAAAAGGTTACAAATTTTCAACCTACGCCACCTGGTGGATAAGACAGGCTATATCAAGAGCTATAGCAGATCAGGCAAGAACCATAAGAATACCTATACATATGATAGAAACCATAAACAGAATCAACAAAATCATGAGAAAACATCTCCAGGAAACAGGAAAAGAGCCTGATGTTGAAACTATAGCAAAAGAGGTGGGACTATCTGTTGAAAAAGTAAAAAATGTTATAAAAATAACAAAAGAACCTATAAGTCTTGAAGCACCTGTAGGAAATGAGGAAGACGGCAGATTCGGTGACTTTATAGAGGATAAAACTTCTCTTAGTCCTACAGATGCCATCTTAAAAGATGATCTTAGAATCCAGATAGAAGAAGTTTTGGAACAGCTAAACGAAAGAGAAAAAGCGGTTATAAAACTGAGATTTGGTATACTTGATGATGAAAGCGACAGAACTCTTGAAGAGATAGGCAAAGAGCTGAATGTAACAAGAGAAAGGGTAAGACAGATAGAATCAAGTGCCATTAAAAAACTAAAACACCCTAAAGTGGGAAGAAAATTAAAAAGTTATATAGAAGAGTAATGGAATTAGAAAAAAAGTGGATAGAGTATGAGTTTAATCCTTTTTTGCTTTTTGACAAAGACGGAAAAGTTTTATATGTAAATACAGAAGCCCAGTTTCTTTTGGGCTCTGCTTCTTCAAAAGAGCTTTTTGAACTGGCTTCATCTTATGCTCCTCTCTCTTACGGTTTTAAAACAACATTCTTGGATCTTGAATACGGAAGATTTAAATTTTTTGGTATAACTGTTGGGTATGAGGATGACGATGAGATAGGTCTTATGCTTTACCGTTTCCCTGTTCTAAACAACCAGGTTCCAAAAAAACCTCAAGGTGAGATAGTCAACATTTATACCGTCATAGACCTGTGTATCTCTTCAAATTCCATAGGAAAAGAGATAAAATGGACAAAAGAGTTTGATCCTACCATACCTGACATCATAACAGATTCAAATATGCTTGTAAAAGTTTTAAACCATATATACAAATGTTTTTTGATAAACGATCAAATACACACTAAAGTCAATTTTCTTATAGGTGAATACATAAGGTATGATGACAAAAAATATCCGCTCTTTTGTATAAAGGTTTCATCTGAAAATATAGATGATGCACATC
>WFOM01000039.1 GCA_015488075.1 Helicobacteraceae bacterium
AGGAATTAAAAGAGCATCTAAAAGATTTTAAACCTGACACGGTTGTTTGCCACTCATTGGCAAATACACTATGGTTTCACATATCAAATGACGGACTTGATTTTGAGTTGGAAAGACTATATCTTGTAGCACCTCCTAGACTTGGATGTGATATAGATGAGCTAAAAGAGTTTTTCCCTGTAGATGTGCCAAAACATCTGTATGCAAAAGAGGTTAAGCTTATAGTCTCCACAAACGACCCGTATTTAAGTCTTGACGAGGCAAAAGAGTTACAAAAAAAGATAGGTTGCAAGATGAAAATTTTAGAAAATGCCGGGCATATAAATGCAGACAGCGGTTATGGAAAATGGAAATGGATGGAAGATGAACTACTTGCTAGATAATAAAGAAAACAAAAATAACAAAGCTATACTAACAGCAGTTGACTCCAAAACAAATCTGCCTATTATAAAAAAACAAAGAAGACTTGTTTTAGAAAAAGGTGAAGATAGCTTTGATACAAACAACTTTTTTTACTTTATACTCTCAGGCAAGATAAAGATATCAGAACTGAACTTCGAAACAGGAAAAGAGCAAATCCTTTATCTTTTAAGTGCGGGCGATATGTTTGATGTTGCAACACTGCTTGACGGTAAAGAGAGTGAGTACCTTATAGAGGTTATGGAAAAAAGTGAGATAGTTGAGGTCCCCATAGCAGAAGTTAGAGAACTTCTTTCAAAAGAGCCGAGCTTTCAGAGATTTTTCTTTCCGTATATAGCAAAAAAACTAAGAGATATGCAGGATTTGGTTGTTGATCTTTCACTATATGATATATACCAAAGACTTATAAGACTTTTTGCAAGATATGTAGATGAGAGCCAAACAAACCCCAAACTAAAACTTATAGAAAACCTCTCTCACGAAGAACTGGCAAGTATGGTAGGAAGTGTCAGAAAAGTAGTAAACAGAGCCATACAAAAGCTCAAACAAGAAGGTGTCATAGAAGTTTCAAGAAAAAACATCAAACTGCTGGATCTGCAAAAACTTTTAGACAAACTGCCACTTTAGTAGCACTTTTATCTTCAAAAACTTTTTATAATTTCATTAGAAAAACTAAAAAGTTTTAAGGAGGCAAAAGATGTTGGTTACAAGATTTGATCCGTTTAAAACTATAAAAGAGATAGAAAACACTATACTTTCAAACTATGCACCTGTAGCTGATGACAAAGGTATAACGGCTTTTGTTCCGAGTGTAAATACAAGAGAAGGTGAATTTGCCTACCATATAGAGGTTGATTTGCCCGGTGTCAAAAAAGAGGATATAAAAGTTGATGTAAAAGATAATGCCTTAACAATCTCAGGTGAGAGAAAATTCAAAAACGAAACAAAAGAAGATGACTACTATAAAATAGAATCAAGTTACGGCAAATTCTCAAGAACATTCACACTGCCTGATGATGCAGATATAGAAAACATCGAAGCAAGCAGCACTGACGGTGTGTTGGAAGTTGTTATACCAAAACTCAAAAAAGAGGACAACACAAAAACCATAGAGGTAAAATAATCCCCTTAAAACACAAAGGGGATTAGCCTCTTGGTTTGTTTCATATAATCTTCATACTCGTCTAAATGACATCTCCACAAAGACTCTTCATAAAACATCTTTATAACCAAAACGATAACAAGCAATCCAAAAAACAACATCTGCACAGGATAAGGATAAAGCACAACCATGCCAAGCCCAAGCAGTATAACACTTAGATACATAGGATGTCTTATATATTTGTATATGCCGTGTGTTATGAGTTTACACTCCTCTTTTATATCCGGCCTTATATTAAAGTTACCTATCCTGTTTGCATACAGTGCAAGCACTCCGACTACACCTCCAACAGACAATACTAACAAACCAAAAACAAGAGTGTTAGTTTCGTTTCCTATGGGAAGTGTTAGTAAAAACATAAACAAAAACTGTAAAAAAACCAGCACTCTACCTTTCATTTTTAAACCTTTTGTTGTATTCTACAAACATACCGTGAAAAAGAGCATAGATTTTATATAAATCTTTTTTAAAATATTTTTTTATACCATCCTCTAAAAAATCTCTATACTCGTCATACTCTTTAAACTCTATGTCGTAATTTTTCTTCAAAACTCTTTTTGTATATGTATCTACCACCATTATATCACGATAACATCCATAACACAAGATCGAATCGGCTGTTTCTTTACCTATACCTTTTTGGTTTAAAAGCCATTCTCTGGTTACTTCTTTTTTAAAGTTTTCAAAATTACCAAAATCTCTTTTTATATTTTGTGCAACAGTAAGAAGTCTTAGAGATTTTTGGTTGTAAAAACCGCTTGGTTTTATCATCTCTTTTAAGCTATCCTCATCTAAATTTAAAAAACTATCCAATTCTAGATACCCTTTTAGATTTAAAAGAGATTTTTCAACATTTCTCCAAGTAGTGTTTTGGGTTAAAACTGCACCCACAACAACCTCAAATGTTCCGTCATTTGGCCACCAAAGAAGCGGTTTGTTTTTTAACAAATCAAGTTTTTGTAAGTCCAGATATATTTTATAACTATTCACTTAAAAACTCTTTATATATCTTTAGCTTCTCATCAAACTTTATCCTTGCATTTGCACTTGAAGTTGACTGAAGATATACAACCTCTTTTTCTGTTTTGAAATTTTTTACAAACAGCTCATAAGCTTTTTTACCGTTGCATCCTATCTTACAAATATTTGGGTAATCTTTTAGCAGCTTTTCTATGTTGTTAAGTTTTATATCTTTTAATCTGCTGTCAAGCGAGCTGTCTCTTTTGCAACTTTTTATGACATCCCAAAGAGCTATATGTTTTTCTTTTAGAAGTTTTGTTTTATCTTCGGTTGAATTTAGTTTGACATTATAAATAGTTTCCAAAATCTTCCAAAAAGCATTGTTTTTGTTTGCATAGTAAAAACTGTATTTAAACGAATCAAACGAAGGAAAACTCCCAAGTATCAAAACTTTTGAGTTTTCATCTATAACAGGATCAAACGGATGTATGTAGTTTTTTTCATTTGACATTTTATCACGGAACAATATCAAGAGTTACACTTCCGTCATTGTTAAAAACTATATTTGTAACAGTCCAACCGCCGTCAGTTCCGTCCTGATGAGTTAGTCTGACACTATCTCCAGCTTTGAAAAAAGGTGTTTGTGTATTTGGATTGAAAATAGCATCAACAGTTCTGTTGTTATCATTCCAGTTTCCGATAGC
>WFOM01000040.1 GCA_015488075.1 Helicobacteraceae bacterium
AAAATCCATTTTTTGATATCCTATTTTATTTTTTTATGAAAGTTTAGAATAAAACTCTTAAAACAAATTTTAATTAAATTCTTGTTATCATTTTAAAACTATTTTAAAAAAAAGGTGTTTTATGACACAAGCAGATATAATCGTTTTGGATTTTGGTTCACAATACACTCAACTGATTGCCAGAAGACTGAGAGAACAGGAAGTTTACTGTGAGATACTTCCATATTTTACTAAAGTTGATGAGATAAAAGCAAAAAAACCAAAAGGTATCATACTTAGCGGAGGTCCGAGTTCGGTATATGCCAAAGATGCCTATGAAGTAGACAAAGGTGTCTACAGCCTTGGTCTTCCTGTGCTTGGTATATGTTACGGGATGCAAAGGATTGCGGTTGATTTTGGAGGAAGTGTTATAAGAAGTGACCACCACGAATACGGCAAAGCAGAACTTCATATAATAAAACCTGACAATCCGCTTTTTAAAGACTGTGATGACAACAGAATAGTATGGATGAGTCACAGTGACAGAGTTGAAGTTTTGCCTGAAGGTTTTGAAGCGATAGCAACAAGTGATAACTCACCATATGCTGCTATAGCAAATGAAGAGAAAAACATATATGCAATGCAG
The DNA here is from genome assembly GCA_015488075.1 of Helicobacteraceae bacterium. GTDB lineage: Bacteria > Campylobacterota > Campylobacteria > Campylobacterales > Sulfurimonadaceae > S012-15. Next base: position 626 of record WFOM01000040.1, read on the forward strand.
TTTCACCCGGAGGTCAACCACTCTGAAGAGGGTTATTTGATGCTTAGAAACTTTGCAAGAGAGATATGCAAAGTAACATCTAAGTGGAAAATGGAACACTTTTTAAAACAGCAGATAAAATCTATAAGAGAAAAAGTGGGTGAGGGCAAGGTTTTATGTGCATTAAGCGGCGGTGTTGATTCAAGTGTGGTTGCCGCAATGCTTTATGAGGCTATAGGGGATCAGCTTATACCTGTATTTGTTGACAACGGACTTCTTAGAAAAGGTGAGAGAGAACAGGTTGAGTTTGTATTCAAATCACATCTTAAAGTTCCTTTAGTTGTGGCAGATGCAAGTGAGTTGTTTCTTTCAAGACTAAAAGGTGTAACAAACCCTGAAGAAAAAAGAAAAATTATAGGCCATACATTTATAGAGGTTTTTGAAGCTGAAGCCAAAAAGCATGACGGTATAAAATTTTTGGCACAGGGAACACTTTACCCGGATGTTATAGAGTCTGTAAGTGTAAAAGGTCCAAGTGAGGTTATAAAATCTCACCACAATGTGGGAGGGCTTCCTGAGTGGATGGATTTTGAACTGATAGAACCTCTTAGAGAGCTCTTTAAAGATGAGGTTAGAAAACTAGGCCTTGAACTTGGACTTCCTGAGTCTATGGTTTACAGACATCCGTTTCCTGGTCCAGGACTTGCCATAAGAATAATGGGTGAAGTAAACGAGGATGATTTAAATCTACTAAGAGAAGCAGATGCGATACTACTTGAGGAGTTAAAAGCAAGTGGATATTATAAAAAAACATGGCAAGCTTTTGCAGTTCTTTTAAATGTCAAATCTGTTGGAGTTATGGGGGATAATAGAACTTATGATAACACAGTTGCCATAAGAGCAGTTGAAGCAGTTGACGGTATGACTGCTACTTTTGCACATCTTCCTCATGATCTTTTGGAGAGAATAAGCAGAAGAATCATAAACGAAGTTGACGGTATAAACAGAGTGGTTTACGATATAAGCTCAAAACCGCCTGCAACAATTGAGTGGGAGTAATGAGAAAGATATATCTTTTCTCTCTGACCCCTTTTGATGACGATGAAGTTATACATATACCCACACTGCAAGTTAAGTTTTTAAAAAATGATATAAATTTTAGTAAATACGACTATCTTATACTTACTTCAAAACAGGCTGTAAACTACCTTTTGACCAATCATGACAAAAAAGATTTTTTGAACAAAAAAGCTTTATGTGTATCAAAAAAAACCGCTACATTTTATAAAGATATAGGTGGAGATGTTTTTGAACATAATAAAAATTACGGTGAAGAATTGATCGATATCATAAAAAATGAGCCAAAGAAAAGATGGCTTTATCTAAGAGCAAAAGAGGTTGCAAGCGATTTTGTAAAAAGACTCAAAAATGAAGGGTTTTGTGTAGATGAAAAAATCGTATATGAAACAAGGTGCAATGAAGGATTGAAAGATTACAGCTTTGAAGAGGAAGCAGTGTATGTTTTTACATCTCCCTCATCTGTAAAATGTTTTTTAAAATATCATGATATAAAAGAGAAAAACAAAGTTGTAGCTATAGGAAAAACAACCGCCTATGTTTTAAAGGGCTTTAAAAATGTTATAACCTCACCAAAACAGAGTGTAAAAGATTGTATAAATCTTGCAAAAACTCTTTGAATATCCCGTATTTAAGTAGTTTTTAATAATTCGATAGTGTATAATACCTATATACCTAAATGGTCCGCGACTATGCATAACGAGGGTTCTACATAATCGTATTGCGAAAGTTATAGAGAGTGTGGTGTGTCGGTGGCTTCGCCTGAGCTTTGTAAAAAGCGATGAAGTTGCCGCCTAAAGCACTCCTTGCTTCGCATTTTATTGTTTGGTTTTGAGAACCAAAGAGAGAGCAAGGCGGCCATTTGGGTTACCCCCCCCATATAAAAAATCAAACCTTAATCCTAAACCTAAATATGCTATAATTCCACAAAAAACACAGGAAGCTTTATGAAGATACTTATAGTTGGAAGCGGTGCAAGAGAATATTCCATAGGATATGGTATAAAAAAACAAGATAAAAACGATGAGATATTTTATATGCCGGGTAACGGTGCAACAGATGAGTTTGCAACAAATCTTGAGAAGATGAGTTATGAAGATTTGGCAAAATGGGCCAAAGAAAACTCTATAGAACTGACCATAGTAGGTCCGGAAGATCCGTTGGTAGATGGTATAGTGGATGTATTTAAAAAAGAAAATCTTACTATATTTGGTCCTTCAAAAGATGCTGCAAGACTTGAAGGTAGCAAAGTATATATGAAAAACTTTTTGCAAAAATACAACATCCCTACTGCAAGATATATAGAAACATCTTCACTCGAAGATGCCTACAAATTTATAGACGGTATGGATAAACTCCCAATTGTCGTAAAAGCTGACGGGCTTTGTGCTGGAAAAGGTGTGATAATCGCTCAGTCAAAAGATGAAGCCAAAAAAACCGCAGGTGAGATGTTAAGTGGAAAAGCTTTTGGAGATGCAGGTAAAAAGATAATAGTTGAAGAGTTCTTAGACGGTTATGAACTTAGTATGTTTGCTATATGTGACGGTGATGATTTTATACTTTTGCCTGCAGCACAGGATCACAAAAGACTAAAAGATAACGATGAGGGACCAAATACAGGTGGTATGGGAGCTTATGCACCTACACCGCTTGCAAATGATGAGCTTTATGAAAAAGTAAAAGAAAGGATTATAAAACCGACACTTGATGGTATGAAAAAAGAGGGTGCAGCGTTTGAGGGAGTGCTTTTTATAGGGCTTATGATAGTTGAGAACGAACCTTATGTGCTTGAATATAATGTTAGATTTGGAGACCCTGAGTGTGAAGTTTTGATGCCTTTGATGAAATCGAGCATAAAAGATATGTTCTATAAAGCTGCTACAAACAAACTAAATGAGATAAAAGTTGAATTCAGCGAAAAATATGCCGTCGGTGTCGTGATGGCAAGCAAAAATTATCCATACTCTTCAAGTGAACCTGCAGAGATTATTTTGGATGAGGTTGTGCATGATGAGATAGCCAAAAACACACACATCTCATTTGCCGGTGTTACCAGAATGGATGACGGGAAGTTGTATGCGACAGGTGGAAGAGTGCTTATATGTATAGGTTTGGGCGATAGTATAAAAGAAGCAAGAGATCTTGCATATCTAAGATGCGGTCAGGTTCATTTTGCCGGCAAACAGTTAAGAACAGATATCGCCTATCAGGCTTTGGGAAAATAATGACACCCAAAGAACTTCAAGAGCTTTTATACAGAGAAAATATAAAGCTTGCTTCTGTTTCAAAAAGAGCTATAGCTTTTATGATAGATGAGCTTTTGCTTAGTCTTGTATTTGTAATAGCTCTTTGGGACGGTATATCCGGTGCAAAAAATTCCATAGAGATGATAGAATCGATTCAGTCTGCAACACTTTATTTTGTAATGGTAAAGATAGCATATCAGACATTTTTTACATACAAATACGGTGCAAGTCTTGGAAAAATATATATGAAGATAAAAGTTGTAGATATAAATACACTAGAGTATCTTGATTTTTTTTCTTCGTTAAACAGAGCTATAGTTAGAATAATTTCTGAAATGTTTTTTTATCTTGGTTTTTTGTGGGGTGTGTTAAATCCTACCAGGCAGACCTGGCATGATTTGGTTGCAAGAAGTATAGTTATAGAGAACTGAGTATATGCGATATATCGTTTTTGTTTTATTGGTATGTTTTGGTTTGTATGGTGAGAACGGGCAAAAAAAGATAGAAATTTTTGCGACTGAGTTTAAATCAAAAGGTGATATACTCTATCTCAGTAATGGTGTAACCATTGTTTACGGAGATTATATACTTAACTCAAAAAGGGCAAAATACGACAAAAATACAAAAATTTTGGAGCTTTTTGGAAATATAAAAGTAACTTCACATAATAAATACAAAATCCTTGGAAAATATGCAAAACTTGACTTAAAAAACAAAACAAGGGAATTTAAACCTTTTTTTATGCTTGAAAGAGAGTCAGATGTATGGCTAAGCAGTGAATGCAGCAATATTGACAAAAAATATATAGATATAGATTCGGGTGTGGTTAGCGGATGTGATCCGATAGATCCTCTGTGGCAGATAGAGTTTTCTTCATCAAGTTATCACAGAGATACAAAGTGGCTGAATCTTTACAATGCTGTTTTGTATATATATGATATCCCTGTGTTTTATACACCGTATTTTGGATATTCGCTGGATAAAACAAGAAGAACTGGGCTTTTGCCTCCGGGGCTTGGTATTTCAAATGATGAGGGGCTATATTATCAACAGCCTATATATATAGCAGAGCAAAACTGGTGGGATTTGGAGTTAAATCCGCAAATAAGGACACTAAGGGGAAAGGGGGTGTATTCAACATTCAGGTTTGTTGATTCAAAATACTCAAAAGGGTATATAAAAGCAGGGTATTTTAAAGAAAACGGGACATATTATATAAAGCATGATCTAAAAAATAAATCTCATTACGGATTTAATATAAAATATGAAAATATAGATTTGGTAAAAAGCTGGTTTGACAAAGATTTGGATGCCCAGACGGCACTCTATCTTGATGTAAATCATATGAATGATGTTGATTATATTAACCTGGCAAAAAATGATGTAACAAAGACTGTTACTTCAAACCAGGTCCTTTCAAGAATAAACCTATTTTACAATTCAGTAGATAATTATGTCGGAGTTTACGGCAACTACTATATAGACCTTTCAAAATCGGACAATACCAAAACACTTCAAAAACTACCTACACTGCAGTATCACAGATATATAGATACCTTGCTTGGGAACTATCTTATATACAATTTTGATTTGAAATCAACAAATCTTTATAGAAAAAACGGCACAAATGCTATACAAACAAATCTCAGTATCCCAATAACGATTCAGTCAAAAATTTTTGACGAGTATGTAACTTTGGCATATTCATCAAATTTGTTCGGACAATACACAAAGTTTATAGATAACAATACAACCTATCTTAAAAACGGGTATTATGCAAGAAGTATAAACAGTTTTGTTGTATCTTCACAGCTTACAAAACCGTATAAAAATTTTGTTCATACTTTGAATTTTTCCGCTTCTTATATAACAAAAGGATTTAACAAAACATCGGGATACTATGAAACCAATAAGGATTTGTGTTTTGAACATCCAAGTTCCGATGAATGTGAATTTTACAATATAGCCGATATTAAAGAGGCTTTGTTTTTGAACTTTTCACAGTATGTTTATGACAAAGACAACTCCCAAAGGCTGTATCACAGGCTATCGCAAATTATCGTTGATTATAATAAACAGACTCAGGATATAGGTGAACTTGAAAACGAACTGGAATTTAAGATAACATCAAATCTGGATTATTACAATAACACTTTTTACAACTACAGCAATAAAAATATTTCAAAAACCTTAAACAAACTTACCTACAACAATTATGGATTTAGCATATCTCTTTCACATTTTTTTAAAAACAGTTTTGACGAAAATCCAAATACAAGCTACATAACATCATCTTTTAACTACCGGTTCAATTCACATTACAGTTATATGGCATCGTTTGATTATGATCTTATACAAAAAACTAAAAAACAGGCACAAATCGGTTTTCTTTACGATAAAAGATGTTGGCAATTCGGTCTTAGGTATGCAGAGAATAACAGACCTATACTTACAAATAACGAAGCAAAATCTATATATGACAGATATATATATATAACCATACTACTAAAACCTATAATGAAAGCCGGAAGCAGTAGTAACTTTGGCTTCAGGCTTCCCTCAACACTAACAAATTAAATGGTATAATTTCTTATGCAAAAGTATAAAGATGTGTTAAAAGACAGATATGAAGCTGCCAGAAAACTAAAAGATATAATACCTATGCACAAGCTTAAAGAGGAGGACTGGCAGATAGTTGCCATATCTGACGGCGGGCTTGTTATAGCAGACGAGATTAGAAAAAATCTCTCAAACAATATAGACTATATTTTCAGCGAATCGATAAAAGCACCAAACAACAGTGAATGTGAAGTTGCAAGAGTAAGTGAAAACGAAGAGATTATAATCATAGACGAGCTTATAGATTCTTTTGATATAAAGCTTGATTTTATTTACGGCGAAGCCCAGAGAAAACATGAAGAAAAGATACTAAGCTATATTTACAAATACAGAAAAGGCAAACCTTTTTTGGATGTTTGCGACAAGATTGTTTTACTTGTTGATGAGGGGAGTGAAACAGGTGTCAGGCTTACAACGGCGATTAAAAGTATATTTGCACTCAAGCCAAAAGCTATATATGTTGCGGTTCCGCTTATCCCGACTGCCGTTTTGGAGATGATAGAGCCTTATGTGGATGATGTTTATTTTATATGGGATATAGATGATTATGTTGAGACATCTTTGTATTATCGAAGATTTGATGATATAAAAGAGGAAGAAATCGAAAAAATTTTAGGAGTTTAGATGAAATATGATGTTGTTTTAGATATACAAAACGAAAAAGAGGAATTTAATTTTACCGATATAGCAAAACAGTCAAACGGTTCGGTCTGGTTCAAATGCGGCAAGACGGTATTGCTTGCAACGGTTGTAGTGGATTATGACGAGGTTGTTGATGATGAGTTTTTGCCTCTTACCGTTCAATATATAGAAAAAAGCTATGCCGCAGGAAAAATTCCCGGAGGTTTTTTCAAAAGGGAAACAAAACCGGGTGATTTTGAGACACTGACATCAAGGATAGTTGACAGAAGCCTAAGACCGCTTTTTCCAAAAGGTTTTGCACATCCTGTTGTCATAACCGTTATGGTTTTTAGTGTAGACAAAGTCGCAGATTTGCAAAGACTCGCACTTACTGCTGCCAGTGCTGCTTTGTATGTGAGTGATCTTGATATAAACAAGAGTATAACTTCTGTTCGTGTAGCAAAAGTTGACGGTGAGATTATTTACAACCCTACTTTGGAAGAACTTAAAAACTCTACTCTTGATTTGTATCTAAGCGGAAGCAGGGATGAGCTTTTAATGATAGAATTAAGATCTATCGGCAGTGATGAAGCACAGATGATAGATTTTCCTTCAACAGATCCGCTTTTGGATCCTTCTGTGGGGATTGAAGCTGTCTTTGTTCACAAATCAAATGCCATAAGTGAAGATGAGCTTATAGAGATTATAGACAATGCTCAAAAAATCCTTTTTGAAAACAACAAAAAATATGAAGAGGCTTTTAAGCCTTATCAAAAAGAGTCAAAAAAACTTACGCTGATTTCTACGGATGTTGATGAAGAGATATACAAGTTTGTCAAAACCAATCATCTTGATGATATAAAAGAAGCCATAAAAAATCTTGCAAAAAGTGAGAGAAATACCGAGCTTAAAAACATAGCAAAAAAAATAAAAGAGCATTTGGAAGCCGATGAAGAAGATATACTAAAAGCTGTTGAAAAGGTAAAAAAAGAAGAAGTTAGAAGAGCAATCCTTCAAGAGAAAACAAGAGCTGACGGAAGAGCACTTGATGAGATACGACCAATCACTATTGAAACAAATCTACTTCCATCAGCCCACTCATCCGCACTTTTTACAAGAGGTCAGACACAGGCACTTGTCGTTCTAACCATAGGAACTACAAAAGATGCACAGATGTTTGAAAATCTTACAGATGATACTCCACAAAATGAAAACTTTATGGTGCATTACAATTTCCCGGGATTTAGTGTAGGTGAAGCAAGTGCCATTACAGGGGTAAAAAGAAGAGAACTGGGGCACGGAAATCTTGCCAAAAGAGCATTAGAACCTATCATAAAACTTGATAATCAAAGCATAAGGCTTGTATCAGAGATACTTGAGTCTAACGGAAGCAGTTCAATGGCAACCGTATGCGGAGGATATCTTGCACTAAAAGCTGCAGATATAGAAACAACCGAGCCGATAGCCGGAATTGCCATGGGGCTTGTAACAGAAGGTGAAAAATATGCCATACTCTCAGATATAATGGGCTTAGAGGATCATGACGGTGATATGGATTTTAAAGTTGCAGGTTCAAAAGATGGTATAACGGCACTTCAAATGGATATAAAACTCGGCGGTATAAGTCTTGATATACTAAAAGAAGCACTCTATCAAGCAAAAAAAGGAAGAGAACACATAATAGATATCATGCTTGAAGCTGAAAAGAACATTGTTCACAACGAAGGTGTTTTACCGAGTTCACACCATTTTCATATAGAACCTTCATATATAGTTCATGTTATAGGTCAGGCCGGTAAAACTATAAAAGAGATTATAGAGAAGTTCGAAGTTGCCATAGATTTGGATAAAAAAAGCGGTAAAGTTAAGATAACCGGAACTAAAAAAGAAAATATCCACAAAGCAAAAGAGTATATAGAGGGGATAGTAAAAAAAGTTGCAAAAACTCCGAAAATAGAGTATAAAGTAGGTCAGAGATACAAAGCAAAAGTAGCAAGGATAGTTGATTTTGGTGCTTTTGTTGAGCTTCCCGACGGAACTGACGGGCTTGTGCATATATCAAAACTGGCTCCAAACAGAGTTGAGAATGTCCGAGATGTGGTAAAAGAAGGTGACGAGATAGAAGTTGAAGTTATAGAGCTAAAAGGAGACAAAGTCTCACTTGCCAAGGTTTAAACCAGTCCAAGCAGTGCCACAAAAAGCACGGGCAGGGTTATAACCATACCCACTTTCATATACTCTTTCCATGTGATTTTAACACCTTTTTTTTCCAGGACATGAAGCCATAAAAGTGTGGCAAGTGAACCAATGGGTGTCATTTTGGGCCCCAGATTTGAACCAAGTATGTTTGCATAAGCCAAAAATGTATCTCCTGTTTTGTCTATGGCTATATCCATTATCATTATTGTAGGCATATTGTTCATAACTGCACTTAAAACTGCACTTGTAAACCCGGTGGCTATTATATAAACTTCATTTCCAAAAGACTTGAAATACAAAAGAAGTTCTGAGAGATAATCTGTAAGCCCTCCGTTTTTAAGACCATATACAACAACATAAAGCCCTATACTAAACCATACAACCTGCCAAGGAGCAGTTTTTATAGTCATTACAGGTTTTGCGGCTTTGTAATGAGCAGCTATTGCCAAAAATACCAAAGCCCCTCCAAGAGCAAACACCGAAACCGGTATTTTGTAAATATCACCTATAAAATATCCAGCCAAAAGCAGTCCCAAAAATATCCAGCTTAATTTAAACATAGTTTCATTTTTTATGACACTTTTGGCTTCCGGCAAAGCTGAGATATCAACTTTTTTCGGTATAGATTTGCCAAAAAATATAAAAAGCACTACAATTGAAGCCACGATAGAGAGCAGATTCGGTAAAAACATTTTTTTGGCATACTCAAAAAATCCGATATCAAAATAATCTGCCGTTACTATATTTGTAAGATTTGATATAACAAGAGGATTTGATGCACTATCACCTATAAAACCTCCTGCGAGTAAAAAAGCAAATATCGCTTTGTTGTTCATTTTCAAAAGTCTCATTTTTGCCAGAAGGATGGGAGTGAGGATCAAAGCCGCACCGTCATTTGCAAAAAATGCCGCAACCAAAGCACCAAGAAGCAATACATTAAAAAACATCCATCTGCCGCTTCCGCCGGAAAGTTTGGCCATTTTTACCGCAAGATACTCAAAAAAACCTATCTCATCCAGAACCATAGAAAGAAGTATAATCCCTATAAAAGCAAGTGTCGCATCCCAAACTATTTTTGTAACTTCTATAACATCATTGAAATCTACTACACCTGCTATAAGCGAAACAACAGCTCCTGCTACAGCTATAGTTCCGATTTTAAGCCCTTTTGGCTGTGTTATTATAAAAAACAAAGTAACCAAAAATATAACAGATGCGACCGTCATGACAACTCTTCTTTTACTTTTGGAAGTAGAATATCTTTTATCTCATGATATGTTTTTACAAACTCACTGTAATCTTTTCCGTCAGGATCACTAAAACCTACATGAATTTTGTTGACAGGTTTTGGAAACACAGGACAGTTTTCTTTTGCACTGTCACAAACAGTTACCACCAAATCAAAATCTTCATTTATAACTTCATCCAGATGTTTTGAGTAGTATCTCTCATCCCATATGCCAAACTCCTGTAGCACCTTTTTGGCATTTTGGTTAACTTCACCTTTTGGATTTGTTCCACAGCTTTTTGCCTGAATGCCGTCTAAAAATGCATTTACAAGTGCTTCTGCTATAATACTTCTGCAACTGTTGCCGGTGCACATTACCAAAACTTTTTTAGCCATAAAGTATATCCTTTGTTGTTTAGATGTAAAATTTTATCTGTTTTATATAAATATATCAATATATATTGATATAAAAAATTATAAAAATATCAAAAT
>WFOM01000041.1 GCA_015488075.1 Helicobacteraceae bacterium
CAAAATGGGGATTTTTTAGTGTAGATGAGTATCTAAGATTTTATAAAGTTGCATTTGATTTAAAAAAAGAAAAGTTTCCTGACATAAAACTAATAGGAAGCGGTGTAATCGATTTTGAATTTTACTACACAATCCATACACTTTTTAACTTGTGCAAATGCAAATATGACGGAGTTAGCTCACTTTTATATGTTGATCGTCGCGGTGCGCCCGAAAATACCCAATACGGCTTTAGTTTGATGGATAAAATCTCTCTTCTTAGCTCCATAGTAACAATAAGTCCTAAAACAAAAAAACATATCTATATAACAGAGACCAATTACCCGCTAAAAAATACAGCTCCTTATGCACCAACAAGCGAGAAAGAGTGTGTAAGTGAAGATGATTATGCTAATTTTATGTTAAGGTATCATCTTTTAGCACTTGCAACAAACCAAGTAGAGTTTGTTTCATGGCATCAACTTTTTGCGATAGGATATGGGCTAATTGACTCAAGAGATAAAAGAAAAAGAATCTCTTATTATACCTATAAAACAATGGTAAAATTTATAAAAAACACAACATTTTTAAGACTTGATATAAAAAGAAATAACTACATACTTCAACTTCTAAATCCAAACAACTCACTTTTGCAAATCCACTGGTGTTTATATGAAAAAACTATCCCTTTTGAAGAATATTTCCAAGTTTATGATAAAATTGGCAAAAAAATCAAAAAAAGTGATAGCTTAGTGATAAACCAATCACCAGTATATATATTTATAGATGATGAAAAAGTAGGTAATAAGTGAAAATTTTAATAATTTTACCAAACTGGCTTGGTGATGCAGTTATGGCAACACCGGCAATTGAGCTTTTAGCAAAAAAATATCCAGATAGTGAGTTTACATTTGTAGGCTCAAAAGTAAGTATCGAAGCACTAAAACATCATCCAAAATGCAAAAACTACTACATAGATACAACAAAACAAGAAAAAAGCAGGCTAAAAGCTACAGTAAAATTTGCAAAAAAATTAGGCTATCATGACATAGCTATAACATTTAGAAACCAGATACACTCAAACCTTCTTATAAAACAAACAAAATCGAAACTAACTATAGCAAGATCATCTTGGCATGCAAATTTTTTAGGTATCAACTACACCCCAAAACTAAAAACTGATGAACACTTAGTTATCCAGTATGCAAAACTTGCACTACAAAATGGGAATTTAGATCAAAATGATATACCACCACTTAAACTATATATAGCTCCTAAAAAAACAGAAAAAAAACTGCTTGGAATAAATCCGGGAGCAACTTATGGAAGTGCAAAAAGATGGTATCCGGAAAGATTTGCAGAAGTTGCGGCATATTTTAAAAATGGATACGATATAGTTATATTTGGCGGTCCCAATGAAGTAAAAATAGCAAACGACATTGAAAAAGAACTGCAAAAACTTGGTGTAACAAACTATACAAATCTTGCAGGAAAAACAACCGTAAAAGGGCTTTGTGAAAAAATAGGGAGTTGTTCTTTATTCATAACAAATGATAGCGGTCCAATGCATATTGCAGCAGCTTATCAGATACCTACCATATCTATATTTGGTCCGACAAGATATTTTGAAACAAGTCAGTGGAAAAATCAAAAAAGTATAATACTAAGAAAAGAGCTAGAGTGTAGCCCTTGTATGAAAAGAGAATGCCCTCTAAAACATCATGAGTGTATGAAATTAATCACCTCAAAAGATGTCATAGAGGCTGTAAAGTTGATTAAAACCTAAACTTTACACCTATATATGCTGCATGGTTTAGATTAACATCACCGTTTGATATATCATAATTTGTGTATATATTTCTGTATCCAGCTGTTATTCCTGCATTTTTTATAAGATTTACATCTACAAAAAATCTGTATTCAAAAAAACTTTTTGCATCCTGCATAGATAAAACTTTTGGAGCATAATACACATACCCGCCTATATAAACAGGAACTTTGATATTTGGTATATTATAAAGCAGATGCATCCCTATAGGTAAAGACAAAAAGTTTTTGTTACCGTATCCTGTAGCATTTAGTTTTACTCCTATACCTGCTTTTAAGTTTGTATCTGATATTGCTCTTTGCATCAAAAAATTGACTTCAAAATATGATTTTGGATTTATATCACTGTATTTTTTGTCTGCATTTAAAAATTTTACCCCCACAAAAGTTGAATCAGGTTCAACTGCATTGTTAAACTGTCCCATGTCAAACTTAAATCCAACTTCCAAATCCACATCGTTTATGTTTAGTTCAGCTTCATGCATACCAAAAAGTGAAACACCAAGAGACAAACTGATCAAAAGTTTCTTTAACATATACTACCCTCTTTAATTTTTGAAATTATATTTGTAGTCGACTTTCCGTCAACAAAGTCAACAAGCCTCAATTCACCAGCAAATTCCGTTCCTACAACTTTTTTTCCTTTGTAATCTCCGCCTTTTACCAAAATATCCGGTTTTATCATCTTTATAAGTTCCAAAGGTGTATCTGATTCAAAAGGCACAACATAATCAACAACTTCCAGTGAAGCAAGTATATAGGCTCTGTCTTGGAGTGTATTTACAGGTCTGTCTTCACCTTTTAGTCTTTTGATAGATTGATCCGAATTAAGTCCAACTATCAAAACATCACCAAAACTTTTGGCAATTTGAAGATATTTAACATGCCCTACATGTAGTATGTCAAAACATCCGTTTGTAAAAACTATCGTTTTACCTCTTTTTTTTGCATTCTCAACTATATTTGCAATCTCTTCAAAGCTTTTTATATGATCATCAGCTTCACTCTTTCTAAGACTGCTTTCATACTCTTCTATCTCATCCAAAGTAACAGTAGCACTTCCTATCTTTCCTACAACAACTCCTGCTGCCAAGTTTGCAAAGACACAGGCTTTATCTATATCAAACCCGTTTGCTATGGCAAAAGCCAATGAAGCTATAACGGTATCGCCTGCACCGGTTACATCAAAAACCTCTTTTGCAACCGTTGGAAATCTTTTAACATCATCTTCGAGTATGGCAATCCCGTCTTCACTCAAAGTTATAAGCGGGATTTTTACATCACAAATCTCTTTTAACTTTAAGAGTGCTTTTTTCAGGCTTTCTTCATCTGTTATCTCCACTCCTGTAGCCAAAGTTGCTTCTTTTTTGTTTGGAGTAAGCAGATAAGCCTTTGTATATTTTGAGTAGTCTTTTCCTTTTGGATCTACAAATACTTTTTTTTCATACCTGCCTGCTAAAGATATCAACTCTTTTGTAAAACTGTCAGTTAAAACACCTTTGCCGTAGTCTGAAAGTATAACTGCATCAAAGTTTTTTATATCATTTTTTATAGATTTTAACAGTTTCTCTTCACTCTGTTTTGATATATCCTCTTTTGATTCTTTATCGTATCTCACAATCTGCTGGTTTGAAGCAAGGATTCTTGATTTTTTTGATGTTTTTCTCTCTTCTTGTTTTATGATGTTTTTTGTTACAACATCCAAATCCTCCAAAAGCTCAAGCATCTCGTTTGCTATGTCGTCTTTTCCTATAACACTAGCAACACTTACATTTGCACCAAGACTTACAAGATTGTTTATAACATTTCCGGCACCGCCTAAAGTTGTTGTTTCTTTTTTTATATCTACAACCTGCACGGGAGCTTCCGGAGAAATTCTCTCACAGCTTCCCCACAAATAGTGATCTATCATTAAATCACCGACAACGAGTATGTTTACATCAGATTTTCTTAAAGCATTTATCACTTTTTAACCTCTTCTTCATATATCCTTTTTATCTCAGGCAGATATGCTTTTATGCCATCTTCCATCTCATAATTTGGCTCATATCCCAAAAACTCTTTGGTATCACTTATATCAGCCTCAGTAAAAAACTGATAACTTCCTATATACGGATTTGGAATATATTCATACTTATAATTTGTGCCAAGCTCACTTTGGAGTATATCTGTTATATCCTGAAATGCTCTTGCTTTTCCAGTTCCGACATTTACAACACAGCTTTTTTTGGGATTCATAGCTTTTATATTTGCTTGTATAACATCTTCTATATATATAAAATCTCTTAAAATCCTGTCACTTCCTTCAAAAAGTCTAGGAGCCTGTCCGCTAAGCATCTGTAGTCCAAACTGAAGCACCATAGAAGCTGTTTTGTTTTTGTAGTATTCCCTTGGTCCATATACATTAAAGTATCTAAGACCAACTATTGCTATATCTGTTTTTTTCATATATTCATATGCAATATTGTCCATCATAACTTTTGAAAAGCCGTAAACATTGTTTGGTTTTTCATACCCTACTTTAAAGGTATCGCTTCCGCCGTAAGTTGCCGCAGATGATGCATATATCATGTTGGCTTTGTGTTTTATGGCAAGCTCAAGCAAATCTTTAAAAGCATTTACATTTGTTTTTATCATTATATCCTGTTCAAGTGCTGTTGTGTCACTTATAGCTGCTTCATGAAATATATAATCAAACTTATAATCAACTTCAAATCTTTTTAAAAGCTCTTTGTCATTTATATCTCCACTTATAACTTCACCGTTAAATCCTATAAGGTTCTTAAAATGTCCAAAAGATTTCAGATTTCCGTTACTAAATGTATCATTATTTCTAAATAAATCTAAAACAACTATTTTTGCATCAGGATGGTTTTCTTGAAAATAAAAAGCAAGATTGCTTCCTATAAAA
>WFOM01000042.1 GCA_015488075.1 Helicobacteraceae bacterium
GTATATAAAAGTTGCCAAAAAACTTTCAAAAAACATGGTCCCTGATTCAAGACTCAAGATATTTGAAAAACTGAGTGAAAAAGATGAAAATGCAACACCTGCTTATCTTTATACCGCTTTTGATGTTGAGATGATCGAACTTGCCAAAGAGATACTTGATGCATCAAGTCAGGATGAATACAAAAACTTCAAAGCATTTTTGGCTCTTAGAGAGTGCGGGAAAAATTTCAGTATAGATCTTTTTGTGTAAGATGGAACTTTTCAAAAACAAACCTTTGTATGTTTTGGCCCCTTTGGCCGGTTACACAGACCTTCCTTTTAGAAGTGTTGTGAAAAAGTTTGGAGCCGACCTTACTGTAAGTGAGATGTTAAGCTCTAATGCACTCGTTCACAACTCAAAAAAAACTTTGAAAATGATGGAAAAATCACCTTTTGAAAATCCTTATTCTGTTCAGATAGCAGGGAGTGATGAAGATGTTGTTAAGGGTGCTGTTGAGATATTAAACGAAGTTGAAGATATAGACATCATAGACTTAAACTGCGGTTGTCCCGTGCCTAAGATAGTAAGCCACGGAAGCGGAAGCAATCTGCTTAAAGATTTGCCAAAAATGTCAAAGATTATAAGAACTATAAAAGATACTTCCAAAAAAGAGCTTACCAGTGTCAAGATAAGACTTGGTTTTGAAGACAAAAACCATATAGAGATAGCAAAAGTTTGCCAAGACAGCGGGGCAGACTTTATAGCAGTTCACGGTAGAACAAGAGCAGGTAAATTCAAAGCTCCTGTTGACTATGATGCTATCAAAGAGGTTAAAGAAGCCGTATCAATCCCTGTTATAGCAAACGGAGACATAGACAGCTTTTCAAAAGCCAAATGGGTTTTAGAACACACAGGAGCAGACGGTGTCATGATAGGCAGAGGAGCTGTCGGAGCTCCGTGGATATTTCATCAGTTAAAAACAGCTAAAGAGCATGTTTCTTTGGAGCTAAAAAGAGATGTGGTTTTGGAACATTTTGACAGAATGATAGAGTTTTACGGTGATTACGGTGCGGTTTTGTTTAGAAAACATATACATACTTACTCCAAAGGATTAAGAGGTGCTTCAAAACTAAGAGACACCGTAAACCGTATAGAAGACCCAAAAGAGTTCAGAGATGTTTTAGCGGATTTTTTTAAAACCACAGAGGAAGTATGTTAGATATATCAAAATCTATAAAAAATCTTGACAATGTTGATATAGAAGACAACCTTTTGTATTATGACTACAACATAAAACACTTAAAAAAACTTATAGACAAAGGTTTGGACAGAAACGACCCTGCATTTATAAGTGCATACCGTTCGTTTGAAGGTGAGGTTTTTGAAAATTTTATATATGAAAAACTTTTGAGATATGCTCTAAGCTGTGACGAGATTAAGTATTTTATACTTAAGGGTTATCATCAAAACCAGTTTGTCTCCAAGCCAAACACCCTTTCGATCAGTGAAAAACAACAAATTGTTTACAGAACAAAAAGCAGAGAAATAAGTGAATTTGATGCTATGTTTATAACCAAAGACAATGAGCTTTATTTTGTTGAGATGACTTTGGTCAAATCGGTAGTCAAACTAAACAGAAGGCTCAGAAAGAAAAAAGCACTTTTGGAGACTATATTTCCAAACTATACCATAAAAGCACTTGTGATTTTAAATGAAGGTGTAAGCGGAGTTAGAGCATTTCCGGATTATGTAAAAATATGGAAAACAAAACCTTTTGATGCTAAAAAAGTTTTGGATTATCTTTTAAGTCCAAACAAAAGAAAACTAAAACCGAAAAAAATCATAAGATCAAAAAAAATGATAGAAGCTGATACTCTAAAGCTTTATCCTTTCAGATACTACAATACCCTTACATGGATAACAAAAAAACTAAGAGAAGACAAAAACAACATCATAAACTTCAGATTTTTATATAACTACAAAACCCAAAGATATCATAACCTTTACAACAAATTTTATATAGGTTATATAGATTTAAGCGAAGTTAAAGAGCTTTTGAAACTCGGTAATGAGTTTGACAAGAACCAAAAGGTGGTTGTTGCATTAGAGAAAAAATTTAATGACGAGATAGTGCTGACTTACTACATACAAACAAGCAGGAAAAAACTATGGCTTTATGGTTTTAACGATGAAGGTGAACTTAGTGTAGAGCAAAAAGATCCTTACGGTATAACGGTAACAGAAGTTTACCATATAAGCAGAATCTTTGATGAGAGCTACAGGCTCTCTTTTGATGATATCACAAAACTCCAAAAAGAGTTAAAAAGAAGATTTTTAAAGTATCAGTCCTCCAAAGAGTCCTGCAAAGATTCAAAATAGTTTATAAGTATCTGTTTCTCTTTTTGTGTCAGTCTTGCATCTTTGTGCAGCCATTTGTAGCTTGGAAGCGGCATAACATTGTTTCTGACTGTCTGAATGGCTCTGTTTATAAGTCTTTTTTTCTCTTTTTTTGGTATGTCGCTCCAGTTGGATATGTTAAATCTTTCTCTGCCCACATCCACATGGTAGTCTATAGTCCATGAAAGAGGAGCTATATTTGAATACCATGGGAAATTGGTATGATTTGTGTGGCAGTCGTTGCATGCTCTTTGCATTATCTCTTCGACCTGTTTTGGAGGATGAAGTGCTTTTTTCTCATCTATGGGGAAATTTTCTCTGTCCGGTCTTATGATCTGTATAAGTATAAAAACTCCTAAAAGTATCTGTAGCGCAAGCTTCATGTCAACTCCATAAATATTAGTTTGTATTTTGTTTATTATAATTTTTTTGAAATTATAGTATCTGTTTGGAAATATTTGGCTACATTTTTACTGCTGCCGTGTCCAATATAGCTTCTTAGCTTTTTGGATTGCAAGAGAAAGTTTTCTCTGTCATAATTGTTAAAAGAATCCAAAAGATTTTCAACATTTACTTCATCCTGTATAAATTCCGGATGCATGATGCTTCCGTCATATCTCTCAAGCATAAGATTTGCAAGTCCGGCATAATTTAGTTTTACCAGACTTTTGGCTATGATGTAGTCGAATCTGTTGGCTATATATATCAAACTGAAAGGGATACCTATGAGTGAAGCTTCGAGTGTTGCCGTCCCACTGCAGATAAATCCGAAATCTGCTCTATATAAAACATCATAAGTGTTGTGTTCTATGTTAAAACCGTTTAAATCTCCGTAAAGGTTTTGGATTTCTGCATCGCTAAAATGTTTTGGAATTATAATGGTGTTTTTTTTATCATGAAAATGTTTTGCAAGCTCTTTAAATACAGGCATAAGTCTTGTTATCTCACTTTTTCTGCTTCCCGGCATATATACTATCTCGTTTACATCATTGTTTAGGTTTTCTTTGTATTTTGGTATGATGTCCAAAAGAGGATGCCCGACATAGGTTATGGGTGCATTTTTTGGGTAGTAGTCTTTTTCAAAAGGAAGGATTGATAAAAGTTTGTCACAGTATCTTACCAGTTTTTTGATCCTTCCTTTTCTCCATGCCCATGCTTGAGGGAGTATATAGTAGATTATCTCTTTGTTTGGGTATGCTTTTTTTATCTTTTTGGCAAGCGGAAGGTTAAATCCTGATGAGTCCATAAGCAAAATTTTGTCTGCATCTTTTGCCAACTCAACCATATCATCAGCCAGTTTGAAAAAAAATCTAAGTTTTTTTACGGCATCTACAAACCCCATAACAGCCAATGATTGCAGATCTACCATGCTCTTGCCAAGGTTTTTGTCAAATATACCCATAAGCTCTATATCATCATCAAGCTCTTTTTTTAGGTTTTTAAGATGGATATTTGCCGAATGCTCCAGTGCACTTACCAAAAGTTTCAAACAATTTCCTTTTTTTGATAAAATTATAGCAAGAAAACAGGAGAATGTATGGTTTTAAAAAATTTAAAAACAGTTGACGGTAAAGTTTTAGATATAACTGTAAAAAACGGTGTCATAACAGATATACAAAATTCGGACAAAAACTCAGATGTTTATATACTTCCAAAAATTGTTGATCTTAATGTATCTTTGGATGATTTTAATCTAAATCAGGCAAATATAAAAAAGCTCTCAAACGAAGCAAAAAAAGGCGGAGTTGGGAGTGTTTTAATCCAGCCGAGACTAAATCCGACAATAGACAATGAGATAACACTTGAGTTTGCATACAACATAACAAAAGATGAAGATTTGGATATCAACTTTTGTATAAATACTATACAGGATGACTTGAGTCTTTCAAACATAGCCATACTTTTAAAAAAAGGTTCATATCCGTATCTTAGCACCATTGTCAAAAACAACATAGCCATAAAGATAGCAGAATATATGCAAATGTATAAAAAGACTCTTCATGTAAAAGCTGAAGACAACTCACTTATATCAAACGGAGTAATGTTTGAAGGCGATACAAGCTCCAAACTTGGGCTACCTGGCATACCAGAACTGAGTGAAGTTGTTCATGTCTCAAGAATGATAGAGATAGCACGGTATTATAAAATCTCTATAGTTTTTAAATCTGTTTACTCTCCAAGGTCGCTTGATATGATAAAAAAAGCAAAAAAAGAGGGTATAGATGTAAAAGCTGAAGTTTCCATACATCATCTTGTAAAATCTGACAAAGAGTGTAACGACTATAACACCTATGCAAAAATAGACCCGCCTTTAGTTTGTGACGAACTAAGAGAAGAACTGCTAGATAGTTTGAAAAACGGTGATATTGATTTGTTTACACTTCTTCATCAGCCAAATTCGCCCGTAAACAAAGAAGTGGCTTTTTATGATGCAAGTTACGGCACATCATCTTTGTCTTTGGGATACAGTCTGTATTATACACATCTTGTAAAAAAAGGTGTGATTGATTTTAAAGAGCTTGTAAGACTTGTGCAGACAAACCCTTCAAATATTTTAGAAAAAGAAACAAATGAGTTAAAAATCGGCAGCAGTATAAAAGACTTTGTAACTTTTGATACCACTAAATCTTTTGTGGTAGATGACAAAAGCTCACTTTATAACACTCAGGAGCTTTTTGGAGTTATTGAGAGTTTATGAGAATTTTTTTAGCGATTTTAATCTTTTTAACTATATATGCAAGGGAGCTAAAAAGAGAGTATCTGGTTGAAGGCAGTGATATCAACCTCTCTGTTATAACCAAAGATACCAAAAATGACATAAAACTTTTTAGCATACCAAAAAACAGATATCAAAAAAGGGTTAGTGTATTAAATATACTTAAAATTTTACAGCAAAACGGTTACAAAGATTTTAAAAAACCAAGATTTGGTTATATAACCTTCAAAAGAGCTTCACATATAGATACAACAAAACTAAAAGAGAAGATAAAAAACTACTTTTTAAATCATTATCCCGATATGGTTATAAACAATGTAACAGTAACACCAAGAGGGTATATAGAAAAGATGCCAAAAGAGTATATACTCAAGATGCAGCCAAAGAGTTTTTTAAAATCAAGCGGTATATGTTCTGTAAAACTTCCAAGTAAAAGAATGTTATTTTTTGACTATTATGTTGACGGCGGGTTGAAAGTTTACAAATCAAACAAGATTATAAAAAAAGGTCAAAGTATAGATTTCAGAAATATAAAAGCCGTCTTTGTAAGGTTTGACAGATTCTTTGCAAAACCTGTTTTGGAGATAAACTCACTTCAGGCAAAGCACAATATACCAAAAAACAGGGTTATAACACTAAGAGATGTAGAGTCTTTGGACCTTGTTCACAAAAGAGATACCGTAAATGTTATATACAACAAAAACGGTATAGAGATAGATTTCAGTGCCAAATCTTTGCAAAACGGTAAACTAGGTGATATAATAACAGTAGTAAATTCAAAGAAAAAAAGACTCAGAGTAAAAGTTATTGGAAAAAATTTGGTAAAAATGACAGAATAGATGAAAAAGTTGGTAGTAGCAAGCAGTGGAGCAAGCGGAGTAGGACTTGTAAAAAAAGTGTTAAAATATATTCCAAAAGATATAGAAGTTCATTTTATAAAAACAAAACACAGCGATATAGTTTTGGAAAAAGAGCAAAATATCATCATGCATGAAGATGAAGATATAGGTGCGAGTGTGGCATCTGGCAGTTTTGGAGTTGACGGGATGATGATAATACCGACAAGTATGAACACTTTGGCGAAAATCTCATGCGGTATAGCCGACAACCTTGTAACAAGAGCTGCCTCAGTAATGATAAAAGAGCAAAAAAAACTGCTTTTGGCTCCAAGAGAACTGCCTTTTTCACCTATAGCGCTTGAGAATATGCAAAAACTCTCAAACATAGGAGTGATAATAGCTCCACCTGTTATGGGGTATTACAGCAGGCAAAAGAGTTTGGATGAGATGGAGGATTTTATAATCGGAAAATGGTTTGATTTGATGGGGATAGAAAACAGTTTGTATAAGAGATGGGGGAGTGAGGATTGAGGATTTAGGTTTAATGAGAACAAAGCGTTAGCGTAGGCTAAGATATTTACTTTCATAGCCGTATTAAAATATAATGAATATAGAGGATTTATATGAATATTGAAAAATTATTAAATATATTAAAAGATGAAAACATTAAACTAAAAGAAGATGGAATTGAAATAGTAGCTATATTTGGAAGTGTAGCAAGAGATGAGACAGATGAATATAGTGATATAGATTTGGCTTATAAAATAAAAAAAGATATATTTTTTAAAAAATATATAGATGG
>WFOM01000043.1 GCA_015488075.1 Helicobacteraceae bacterium
CATCAAACATTGCCTGTGAAATCTCATCTCGTGGCTTTAGTTCATCTACAAATCTTTTGTTTTGTGAGTTTAATATCTTAGCACCAAGCCCCCTTGCACTTTCACTTATAAGTATAGATGAGTTTTTTAGTCCCGTTGGATGAAACTGAACAAACTCCATATTTGAAAGCTCTGCATTGTTTTTAAGTGCAACCGCAAGTCCGTCTCCTGTTGCGGGTTTGGAGTTTGTAGAGTGTTTGCCGTAAATTTTATTATATCCACCGGTTGCTAAGATAGTTACATCCGCTTTTATCGCTTCAAGCTCTCCACTTCTTATATCCAAAAAAACAGCTCCAAAACATATACCGTCTTTTACCATCAAATCAAGCAAAAACTTTTCGTTTAAAAATTTTATATCAAGCTTGTTTGCATAGTCATAAAGTGTGTGAAGTATTTTAAGCCCTGTGTAGTCTTTTGCATAGCATGCCCTGTCAAAGCTTGCAGCACCCAGCTTTCTCTGGGCTATTTTACCATCAGCGGTTCTTGAGAAAACTACACCTATAGAGTTTAACCATTCTATCGCTTTTGGTGCATTTTGGCATAAAATCTCAACCGCTTTTTTATCTGCTAGGTTTTTAGAACCTTTGATGGTATCGTTGATATGGTTTTGTATAGAGTCGTTTGGATCTATAGCCGCATTTATACCGCCTTGAGCCATACAGGTTTGACTTCTTGTCGGATACTCTTTTGTTACTACAAAAACATCACATCCGTTCTCTTTTGCGGTGATTGCCGAAGTTAAACCTGCACCGCCTGAACCTATCACTAAAACTTTTTTTGACATCTCTTTATCCAAAATTTTTTTAAAAGTTTATCATAAAATTCTTTATGCCCGATTGTGTATTTCATGTTATAATACTGTATTACAAAATACAAGGTGATATAATGATAGCTACAGTAAGATTAGATGAAAATTTAGAAAAAACTCTAAATAGGATCACAAAGATAGTTGATAAAAAAAAGAGTGAAGTTATAAGAGATGCTATAAAGATGTATGCAGAAACGATCGAAAATAAGAAAAGATCAAAAATTTTAAATGCTATAGAAAAAACAAAAGATATAGATAAAAAAGAGTTTAACGAACTAGAAGGAACACTTGATGACGGTATCTAACGGTGAGATATGGCTAGCAAATTTGAATCCTGTAAAAAGATCCAACGAGATAGGAAAAACAAGACCCGTTTTAGTATTTCAAAACGATATATTTAATCATAGTGATTATCCAACAACAATAATCTTACCACTTAGCACACACCTTGTAGATGATGCAGAACCTATCAGATATAGGATTGTAAAACAAGATGATTTACTTGAAGATTCAGATATAGTTATAACCCAGATACGATCTATAGATAACTCAAGATTTATAAAAAAACTAACATCACTTTCGCAACAACAGATGCAAGAGATAAAAAAACTTTTTTATGAGATTATATAGATAAACAAATACCTCAAAACTCTAAGACCACCTGCGATTATAAAAAATATATAAAAGTTGAGTCTAAAAATTCCACTAGCTAAAGTTATGGGATCACCGATAACCGGCAAAAAAGAAAAGAATAGTGCCATATACCCGTATCTATGTGAAAACCTATAAGCTTTTTTACCCGTTTTAGATCTATATAGCTTTTTTCTAACTTTTTTAGAGAAAAAATATCCTAAATAGTAGTTAAAAACTATAGCTAAAACATTTCCAAAAGAAGCAGATAAAAGTAGATAAAACCTGTTTGCATCGCTGTTAAGTGCGGCTATAAGCGCCGCTTCTGAGGAAAAAGGGATGATAGTTGCTGCTAAAAACGATGTTAGAAAAAGAGTGATATAGATCATATAAACGATTTAATATTTTGTATAACACCATCTATAAGTTTCTCTCTAGCTTCTTTGCTGGTCCAAGCTATATGTGGTGTTAGGTGTAATCTGTCTATATTTTTAACTTTTAAAAGTAAAGAGTTTTCATCTAAAGGCTCTTTTTCAAAAACATCTAAACCAAAATATATCTCTTTCTCATCAACTATCTTAGCAACCGCATCTTCATTTATGATACCACCTCGACCGAGGTTTAAAACTATGGTTTTTTCTTTTATTTTTTGAAGTTCTTTATAATCTAAAAGGTTTTTTGTCTGTTCATTTAGGGGTGCATGTATCGATATCACATCACTTGTTGTTAAAAGATAATCAAGATCTACTTGTTTGTATCTTGGATTAAAATTTTTACCCGAAGTTGAAAAATATACAACTTCACACCCAAAAGATTTGGCAACTTCAGCTACTTTTGAGCCGATGCTCCCAAGCCCTATAATCCCCCATATTTTTCCTGCTATCTCCCAAAAAGGGAAGCTTACATCCGTAAATATACCGCTTTTTGAGTAGGTTTTATCTTTCACTCTTTTATCGTAGTAACTTGAGTGTTCCAAAAGATAAAAAAGCATAGAAAAGGTGTGCTGTAGCACTGAAGTTGTTGAATATCCCGCTACATTTTTAACTTCAATAGCTAACTCTTTTGCGGCTTCTAAGTCAACATTATTCATCCCTGTTGCAGCTATACATATGAGTTTTAGTTTAGGTGAGTTTTGCATTATATTTTTATCTATAACAACTTTGTTAGTAACGATTATATCTGCATCTTTTACTCTATCTAAAGTTTCATTTGGCAATGTTTTTTGATATATTTTTACTTCACCAAACTGATTAAAACTATCTAAAGGTGTATCACCGAAAGTTATAGCATCAAGTATAGCAATTTTCATAAACTCTCCTATAATTCAAAAACAATATTTCAGAAAGGATTTTGATTTTTAAGTTACAAAATTATGTGCCAAAGGCAAAAATGTAACTGTTTAAGTTATACGAGTTTTACATTTTTAACTGACCTTACGCACCATATCATAAACTGAGCGAAAATAGAAAGTATTATCTGCAAGGCGGAGGTTTTTTATCGTAGCCGAAGCTACGATGAAAGTTCTCCAACGAAGTCAGATGATGCTTTATCTTTTCGCCCTTTGGGTGGCTTTTGCGACATACGATTGCTTCGTTACACCTCCTCAGCGTAGCTACGGCTATGCTTCGTCGGTGTGCCTCGCACTCGCATATCGCAAAAACCACTCAGTTTATGATATGG
>WFOM01000044.1 GCA_015488075.1 Helicobacteraceae bacterium
ATATTTGCACCAGGTTTGTATCTGTGCTTTTGCTGATAGTGCTTAAACTCTTTTTTCGAAACAGCCAAAAAAGATATTTTGTTTTTTGCTTCTTTTGCCGCATTGTAGCCTATCTGTATAATCTGAGGATATTTATCGGCATCCAAGAAACTGTATCCTTTGAGTTTGGGCTCGATCAATATCTCATTTGATTTTAGAGATTTTATGGTGTCTTCAACATTTTTTCTGGTTAGTATATCCAACTGTTGAGACATTATCTCTTCGTAAGAGTTAAATTTTCTTGTTTTGTCAAACGGTGTTGAGATGTCAACAGCTATTATATAATCCGGATGAAATTTTTCCCTCATAATTTTAACAGGCAGGTTTTGGGATATACCGCCGTCAACTAATACTCTGTTGTTTATGGTTATAGGCTCAAAACCTCCCGGGACAGATATGGATGCGTATATACTTTTTGCTATGTTTCCTTTGTTAAGAGCAACATAGTTTCCTGTTGAAAGGTCTGTAGCTACTGCTATAAACGGTATGGGAAATTTGTTAAAATCTTTTATATGAAGAACTCTGCTGAATTTTTTTTCAAGCAACGATATCATAAACTGTCTTTTAAAGATACCGTTTGGCAAAACTATCTCATTGTCATGATTGATGCCAAACCTTATAGAACCCGGGAAATATGTCATAAGAAGTTTTCTTCTAAACGGGATTTTCTCTCTTGGTATGTCTGATGTTATATAATCATCCCATTTTGTTGTCGTCAAAAAAGTTTTTATTTCATCTGCACTGTATCCGCTGGCATACAAACCGCCCACAAAAGAGCCCATACTTGTTCCGACTATATAGTCAACCGGTATATGGTTTTCTTCAAGAAATTTCAATATGCCGACATGTGCACCGCCTCTTGCACCGCCTCCGCTTAATACCAAACCTACTGTGGGACGGTCTTTAGCAAAAAGATTAAAAATAAGAAAAAAAATAAGAAAAAAGGCGGTTTTTTTCATAAAAAATTACTTCAACACAACTTTTCTCTCACCGCTTATAAGTTCACCTATAAGGTATGAGCCTTCGGCTTCATTTAAAACGGTATCGACATCTTTGTTTTTAACCACCAAAACCATTCCGACACCCATGTTAAATGCTCTAAACATTTCATCTTCTGCCACATGCTCTGATAAAAGTTCAAATACAGGTAAAACTTTTATAGAATCTTTGTCTATAACGGCAGTTGTGTTTTCAGGCAAAACTCTAGGGAGATTTTCAACCAGACCGCCGCCGGTTATATGTGCAAGTGCCACTATCTTGTTTTTTAGTTTTTTAAATGTTTTTACATATATTTTGGTAGGCATAAGCAGTGTTTCTATAAGCGGTTTTCTTTCAAATTCATAATCAAACCCGAGTTTCATTTTCTCAAACAGCACTTTTCTAGCAAGTGAAAAACCGTTGGAGTGAAGTCCAGAACTTGGAAGAGCTATAAGTTTATACCCCTCTTTTACCAAAGATACTCTGTCCATTTCGCTTTTTTCAGCTACACCCACCGCAAAACCTGCAAGGTCATAGTCATCTTTGTTATACATACCAGGCATCTCTGCCGTTTCTCCGCCTATTAGTGCACACTCTGCTTCTTTGCATCCGTCTGTAATACCTTTTATAACATTTGTAGCTGTTTTTACATCTAGACTGCCTGTTGCATAATAATCCAAAAAGAAAAGTGGCTCACCGAAGTTGCATATAAGGTCGTTTACACACATGGCAACCAAATCTATACCTACCGTGTGGTGTATACCACTGTCTATGGCAAGTTTAAGTTTAGTTCCGACACCGTCTGTAGCTGCAAGGATTACCGGTTCTTTATAGTTTTTTGGAAATTCAAATGCTCCTGCAAAACTTCCAATCCCGCCTAAAACACCTGCAGTTTTTGTAGATTTTACAAAAGGTTTTATATTTTCAACAAAGCTGTTTCCCGCATCTATGTCAACACCCGCATCTTTATAGCTTATCATTTTGACTCCAGATTTTTTAAGAAATTATATCCAAACTATGATAAAAGATTATTAGGGTCAGGTGATAGTAATAGTATTTTTTCTATCACTTTATCAATATTCTACTACTATTACTATCACCTGACCCTATTGCCCCTAATGCCCTGCCCCTAATGCCATCCTTAATGCCTAATGCTTTTATCTAAACTATGATAAAATGTCGGTATGAAAAAAGCTGCCGCACTAAAATACGATAAGTTAACACAAAATGCACCAAAAGTAGTAGCCAAAGGCAAAGGTGA
>WFOM01000045.1 GCA_015488075.1 Helicobacteraceae bacterium
ATTTTATAAGGAGACCTAGTATGGGAAAATTTGTTAACAGTGTTGATGATTTCTTTAAATTTTGTGAGGAAAACGAGGTTGAGTTTGTTGACCTTAGATTTACAGATATAAAAGGTGCATGGCATCACCTTACTTACAGATACTCTGCGGTAAACAGAGAAAATCTTGAAAACGGTTTCCCGTTTGACGGAAGTTCTATAGAAGCTTGGCAACCTATAAACAAGTCGGATATGCTTCTAAAAGCAGATGTTGAGACTGCATTTTTAGACCCTTTTACAGCTGACCCTACCATAGTGGTTATATGTGATGTTTACGATATATACAAAGGTGAACTTTATGAAAAATGTCCAAGAAGTATAGCCAAAAAAGCACTTGCATATGCAAAAGAAGCAGGTATAGCAGATGTGGCATACTTTGGGCCTGAGAATGAGTTTTTCATCTTTGATGATGTCAGATTTGTTGACAACATAAATGAAGCGGGATACAGAGTTGATTCAAGTGAAGGTGAATGGAACTCAAACACTGCATATGATGATATGTATAACACAGGACACAGACCAGGAACAAAAGGTGGTTATTTCCCTGTTCAGCCAAGTGATTCTATGGTTGATCTAAGAGCAGAGATTATGCAGGTGCTTGAAGAAGTAGGACTTGAGATAACTTTGGGTCACCACGAAGTTGCTCAGGCTCAGGGTGAGATTGGTGTGAAATTCGGCACTCTTATAGAAGCAGCTGATAATGTTCAAAAATACAAATATGTAGTAAAAATGGTAGCACACTTAAACGGAAAAACTGCTACATTTATGCCAAAACCGCTTTACGGTGACAACGGTAACGGTATGCATACTCACCAGTCACTTTGGAAAGACGGCAAAAACCTTTTCTATAAAGAAGGTGAATACGGAAACCTTTCAAAAACAGCACTTGACTATATAAGCGGTATATTTAAACATGCTCATACTGTTGCGGCATTTACTAATGCTTCAACAAACTCATACAAAAGACTTCTTCCTGGTTTTGAAGCACCAAGTATCTTGACTTACTCTTGCCAAAACAGATCTGCAAGCTGTAGGATACCTTACGGTGCAGGTGAAAAAGCAACAAGAATCGAGATGAGATTTCCAGACAGCTCTTCTTGCCCATACTTGGCATTTTCAGCTATGCTTATGGCAGGGTTAGATGGTATCAAAAACGGTGGTTATGATATGGTAGGTCCTATGGATGAAGACCTTTTTGAACTTTCTTTGGATGAGATAAGAGAAAAAGGTATACCTCAAATGCCACACACTCTAAGAGAAGCGATAGAAGCTCTTTTAGCTGACAACGATTTCCTAAAACCTGTATTTAGTGAAGAGTTTATAAACACTTACAAAGACTACAAATTTGAAAGAGAAATCTGGCCTGATGAGGGAAGACCTACAGCTTACGAGTTTAAAACCACTTATCAGTGCTAATTAAAAGAGGCTTTTGCCTCTTTATCACTCTCTTAACCTCTCTTCTTGTATATTTAAAACTAAAATGCTACAATATAAAAAGTCTCTTTTATTAAAATAAAGGAACAGTTATGAAAACCATTAGTTTGAAGATAAATGAAACCGTTTATGACAAAGTTATGTATTTTTTACAATCTCTTCCTAAAAAAGATGTCCAAATCATTGACAATCAAACCATAGAGGAATTTGACCCTACTTCACTGCCTGAAAGTGATTTTGACTATATGAGTAAAGATTATTTGAAAAAGATTGATGATGAGATAGAAAAAGCAAAAAAAGAAGGATTGGACAAGTTACAAACATACGAAGAATTTAGAAATGAGTTATAAACTAATTCCCCTTAAACCGTTTAAAAAATTTATAAAATCCAGGACAAAAAAAGAATTAGAACTTATAGACCAAAAATTGACGATTTTATCTTTTGACCCGTTTTCTGATGAATTGGATATAAAGAAACTAAAAGGATATGAAAGTAGATACAGGTTAAGGATCGGAAAATACAGAATTATTTATTAAATATTTGAAGACAATCTTATAATCGTCTTGGCTGATGCTGGAAGCAGAGGAGATATATACAAGTAAAACTTCTTTTGCTACAATTAAAACAATTACTCTGCCGATAATTTTTTTTAGATTAAAAAAGCTTCTTTTAAACATCTTTTTGGTATAATTGCACGATTTTTCCAGATTTGGTTTGGAAACAGTCTATGGTAAAGCCCAAAAGTCGGTGCAACTGTGTCTAAAATAATGGCATAGATTTGTTTCGGGCATACCTAAACAACCGACTAATATTTTTATACAGAAGGATTGTGCGATGGTTACTATGAAGGATTTACTCGAGTGCGGTGTTCACTTCGGACACCAGACAAGAAGGTGGAATCCAAAGATGAAAAAATACATCTTTGGTGTAAGAAAAAACATCTACATTATAGATCTGCAAAAAACTTTGAGATACTTCAGAAAAACTTACCAGATCATAGTTGATGCAGCATCTGAAGGTAAGACATTTTTGTTTGTGGGAACAAAAAAACAGGCAAGAGCTTCTATAGAAGAAGCTGCACTTTCATGCGGTATGCCTTATGTTAACAACAGATGGCTCGGCGGTATGCTGACAAACTTTCCTACTATACAAAAATCTATAAGAAAGCTTGAAGCTATCAAAAAGATGGAAGAAACAGGTCAGATGGATCTTCTTACAAAAAAAGAAGCTTTGATGCTAAAAAGAAAAAGGGAAAAGCTTGAGAGCTATTTCGGCGGTATAAAAGATATGAAAACACTGCCTGATATACTTATAGTTATAGATGCGGTAAAAGAGCATACGGCTGTTTTGGAAGCAAAAAGACTCGGTATCCCGGTAGTTGCACCTCTTGATACCAACTGTGACCCTGATCTTATAACTTACCCTATACCTGGAAACGATGATGCCATAAGAAGTATACAGCTTTTTTGTAAAGAGTTTGCAGCAGCCATAAATGAGGGTAAAGCTATAGCAGAAGGCGGTGTTGATGCCGAGACTGAAGCCAAACTTGCTTCAGAGGAAAATGAAGCTGAAAATGAAGTTTCAGAAGAAACAGAAGCTAATGAAAGTGTAGAAACAGCAGAAGAAACACAAGAAGACAAGGAGTAAAGATGGCAGCAGTAACTGCAGCAATGGTAAAAGAGCTAAGAGCAGCGACGGATGCTCCTATGATGGATTGTAAAAAAGCTCTTGTTGAGAGCGACGGAGATATGGAAAAAGCCAAAGAATGGCTTAAAGAAAGAGGTATAGCAAAAGCTGCAAAAAAAGCTGACAGAGTTGCGGCTGAAGGCTTAGCCGGTATAAAACTAGGAAATGACAAAGCGGTAGTTGCAGAGATAAACTCTGAAACAGACTTTGTTGCGAAAAACGAAGCTTTCCAAAATCTTGTAAAAGATACTGTTGAGTATATTTTTGAAAACGAGCCTGCAGATGTAGATGCTGTTATGAACAGCGACTTTGGAAAAGAGTTTGTAGAAGCAGTTGCAAAAATAGGTGAAAAGATAGAGCTTAGAAGATTTGGTATAGTAAAAGCCGATGAAAACGAAGCTATAAACGGATACATACACTCTAACAACAGAATAGCTGTTGTAGTAAAAGCAAAATGTGACTCAAAAGAAACTGCAGAGAAAATAAAACCGTTTTTGAAAAACATAGCTATGCATGCAAGTGCTATGAAGCCTAAAACTCTGACTTACAAAGATTTTGATGCAGAGTATGTTGAGAGTGAAACAAAAGGTAGAATAGAAGCTATAAAAAAAGAAAATGAAGAAAGAGCAAGACTTGGCAAACCTCTTATAAATGTTCCTGAGTTTGTTTCAAGACTTCAACTAACTGACGAAGTTCTTAAAAAAGCCGAAGAGAAAATAAAACAGGAACTTCTTGCAGAAGGCAAACCTGAGAAAATTTTGGATAAAATCATCCCGGGTAAAATGGCAAGATACATACTTGACAACACAACTCTTGATCAGGAGCAATGTCTGCTTGATCAAAAGTATGTTATGGATGATAAAAAAACAGTTGCCGAAGCTGTTGAAGAAGAGGGTAAAAAAGCAGGTGGAAGCTGCGAAATAGTAGAATTTATAAGAATAGAAGTCGGTGAAGGTATAGAGAAAAAAGAGGATGACTTCGCCGCTGAAGTTGCAGCACAGGTAGGTTAAGAG
>WFOM01000046.1 GCA_015488075.1 Helicobacteraceae bacterium
GATGTATGCCACAAATGAAAATTCAAAAGATATTGAGAGTATACAAAAAAATATGATAGATACACTTGAGAGTATAAAAAATTCTTCAAACAAAGAAGATATAGAAAACTTAGAAAACATATACAACGATTTTGTCGCTGAGATAAGAAAGAAAAAATCCCAAAACAAAAAAACAGGTTTTTTTGATATATATGACCTGCTTTATCTTGCCATAGGCTTTGTTTTAGGGAGTGTTTTAACAGCTATGGTAAAAACAAAAGCCAAAAAGGAGATAAAAACGATAGAGATAAATGATGACGAATATGACAGAAAAACTCTTATGGATGAGGTTGAAAGAGTCAAAATTTCGTATGATGATTTAAAGATTGAGAATGAAAATCTAAAAAACCGTCTAAAAGATGTTCAGTTAGAATGTGAAACCAAAATAAATGATATAAAAGAGCAAACCAAAATACAGATATATGAAAAAGAACAACAGCTAGATAGCCTAAAAGAGGAGTTAAATAAAAAACAAAAAGAGTTGGAGGAGACACTCGGTGAAGTGTCTGTTTTAAAAGAAGAACTTGATGAGCTTAGTCAAAAACTTTCAAAAAATTATGACATATCAAACGATATAGATGAACTTATAAACAAATCAAGCTCTATTTTCAAAGTGCTTGACTCTATCGAAGAGATAGCAGATCAGACAAATCTTTTGGCACTCAATGCAGCTATAGAAGCAGCAAGGGCAGGGGAACACGGAAGAGGTTTTGCAGTAGTTGCCGATAATGTCCGAGACTTAGCAGAGCAAACACAAAAAACACTACAAGATGTTAAAGTTGAAGTCTCTGCTCTTGTAGATGCCATATCAAATCTGAAAAGGGATTAGATGGATTTTAACGAATATAAAGATGCGGTAGAAAAACTCAACATTTATGCATATCACTATTATGTTTTGGATGATCCGATAGCTACAGATGAGGAGTATGACAAGCTGTATAATGAAGTGGTTGAGTTTGAGAAAAAAAATCCTGACAAGATCTTAAAAAACTCACCTACACAAAGAGTAGGTGATGTTGTAGCAGACGGTTTTGAGAAAGCCAGACACCCAAGTAGAATGTGGTCGCTTGAGGATGTTTTTAATCATGATGAGCTGCTCACATGGATAAAAAGAGTAAAAAAATATGACCAAAATATCAGTTTTTACTGCGAGCCGAAATATGACGGAGCAAGTTTGAACCTTATATATGAAAACGGTGAGTTAAAACAAGGACTTACCAGAGGGGATGGAGAGATTGGTGAAGATATAACCCAAAATGTCCGAACTATAAAAACTATACCACTTACTATAAAAGAAAAAAGTTTTATAGAGATTAGAGGTGAAGTGGTAATCTTTAAAGATGAGTTTGAAAAGATAAATGAAGAGAGATTAAAAGAGGGTGAGAGTGTTTTTGCAAATCCAAGAAATGCAGCAAGTGGAAGCTTAAGACAACTTGATCCTAAGATAACTGCTAAAAGAAATCTTGTGTTTTTACCTTATGGAGTTGGGGTTAATTCGTTAAAGTTTGAGCTTCTTAGCGATATGATGGATTATATTTATACACTCGGATTTAAAAAGCCGCCTATAAGGGGTCTTGCAAAAACTGCAGATGATATAGAAAAGATTTATGAAGAATTAAAAACCAAAAGAGACTCACTTGAGATGATGCTTGACGGTATGGTTGTAAAAGTAAACGAGCTAAAAGCACAGGAAGTTATGGGATATACCGTCAAGTATCCCCGATTTGCGGTAGCATACAAATTTCCTGCGGTTGAGAAAGTAACAAAGATAAAAGATATAATCTTTCAGGTTGGAAGAACAGGGGTTATAACACCGGTGGCGGTTGTTGAGCCTACAGAGATAGAAGGGGTTGTGGTAGAGAGGGCAACACTTCATAATTTTGATGAGATAGAGAGAAAAGATATAAGAGTAGGTGATAGTGTTATAATCCTTAGAAGCGGTGATGTTATACCAAAGATAACAAAGGTTTTAAAAGAGAGAAGAGACGGAAGCGAAGTTGAAGTTAAAAGACCAACTTCTTGTCCAGTTTGTGGAAGTGAAGTGCTTGATGAAGGTGCACTTATAAAGTGCCAAAATTTGGAGTGTGAAGCAAGAGTTGTTAATTCTATAATCTATTTTGCATCAAAAAACTGCTTAAATATTGATGGACTTGGAAATAAAATAGTAGAAGCTTTATATAATGC
>WFOM01000047.1 GCA_015488075.1 Helicobacteraceae bacterium
AAATGATAAAAGAGGACAAACACAAATTAAATGCAATGTTAAGGCAAAAAAATGTAAAATATGTGGAATTTGAAGAAAAATATTTTACAAATTTAAACTATATGGATGATTATAAAAAGGCTTTGAATGAATTTGACACATTTGGATGAAAACGACAGACCAAAGATGGTTGATGTCGGAGACAAAAATGAAACTGAGAGGGTAGCAGTAGCAAGCGGAATCATAGAAGTAACAAAAGAGGCATATGAAGCAGTTATAAACAACACGGCTAAAAAGGGACCTGTCCTTCAGACTGCAGTTATAGCAGCCATAATGGGTGTAAAACAAACAAGCAACCTTATACCTATGTGCCATCCGCTAAATCTCACAGGTATAAACTGCGATGTAGAGGAACTGCCACAGCTTCCTGGATTTAAACTGATAGTTACTGCAAAACTAAAAGGCAAAACCGGTGTGGAGATGGAAGCACTAACAGGTGTAAGCATAGGGCTTTTGACAATTTATGATATGCTAAAAGCCATAGATAAGGGAATGGTTATACGAGATATAATGCTTGAAGAAAAAAAAGGGGGCAAAAGTGGTGATTTTAAACGAAAGTGACAAAAAACTTGAACTTGAGTATCCTTGCAACTGGTGTTATAAAGTAGTAGGTGAGAGTGAAGAGAAGATAAAAGAAGCAGTCAAAGACACCATAGACCAAAGAGAACACAAACTTACATCATCAAAAACCAGCAAAAGCGGTAAATACAAAAGTATGAACCTTGATATGCTAGTTCATAGCGATGATGACAGAAAAACGATATACGAAGAACTTAAAAAACACAAAAATGTCAAGATAGTTATATAGTCATCAAACAAAGGATATAAAATGATAGATATAAAAAAACTGCAAAGAGATATAAAAATATCTTACAACAAAAACCTAAAAACAGTCGAAGAGAGGATAAAAGATGTTGCTTCACATATACAAAAAGAGTGGAGACTCAATCCAAACGAACTCTCAACAGATGAGATAAAAGCGATCACCTCAACGGTTTTGGAACTTGAAACCGACAAACTTCACAAAGAACTTGAACTGCTTGTTGCACAAAAAGAAAAAATCGAAAGAGAGATAGAAAGAAAAAAAGAGCTGTTACAGGAAAACAAATACAAAATTTTTGATGCTATGGAAACTGTGCTTGACAAAAGCGATGAAGCCGCTCTTGCAAAACTACATCAGGTAAAACTCCAGACTATTGACCTGTTTGACATACTAAGTGAAATGACAGAGTCAACCATCATTTCGGCTTTGGAAAAACAAAACGACTTTGATATAAACGACACACTCCAAGAAGCGATAAAAGAACTGACATATGAAACCATAAAAGAAGGAACACTAAATACTTTAAGAGTCAGAAAAATACTCTCAACCATACTCCAGTCAGCCATAGACATAGCCGAAGCCGAGAGTGTTCATGCAAGAAGTATACTTGAACCTACCATTAAAGGGTTAAGAAGCGGTTTGTATCTCTCCATAGACAAATTTAAAAAAAGACTCGAATTTATACCTCCTGAAGCAAAACATATACTTGTTGAGGATTATGACACAATAATTGAAGATTTAAACAACAGTGATATTATCTTTATGCAGGTGCTTCAAAACAAGGCAGAAAGTTCAAACAGTGTTGTAAAAGAGATTATACTTGAGATAAAAGAGGATATCAAGCTTGACATTCAAGAGCTCATCAGAATCTCCAAAGAAACTGCAGACATAATGAGAGAAAAATTCTCCGAGCTTGCAAAACTAGCCATAAAAAAAGCTGATGATGCTTTAAAATCAAAAACGGCAAAAGAAGCCAAAAAAATGGGAACACAAATCCTTAATGTAGCAAAAAATGCAGCTACAACCGCTATAAAAACCGCCAAAGAAAAGCTAAACAAGTAGCTCTTTGGCAAGTTCAAAGTTATTTGCCGTCATTATATGCATCTTTGGATAAAGCTTTTTGATGTTATAAAAAAGTTCTTTGCTTAGATCCAAACCCACTTCAAACTCTTTTTCCACACCGTCACGACTTGCTGATTTCAGCTCTTCTATCCAACATTCGGGCACATTGATTCCAGGGACATGAGAAGACAAAAACTGAGCGGTTCTTAGTTTTGTTATGGGAAATATACCAAAAATTAGTTCAGCCCTTTTTTTCTCATTGCAACACTCTTTATTGGCTTCTTCTATAAGTTCCAAAAGAAGTTTTGCATTTTCCACATCATAAACAGGCTGTGTTATGATCGCTTTGGCAGAATGTTTTATCTTTTTTTGCATCTTTTTTTGAAGAGTTTTTGGATTTTTCGCATAAGAGTTTACTACTGCAAAAGAGAGTATGTTTTTTGGTTTGTATTTAAAAGGTTTGCCTGCATAATCTATACCGCTGTTAAAACACTCTATGATATCAAGCAAAAGTGTGCTCTCACCCTCTAAAACACCTTTTGTATGTGGCTGATCACTCATAGATGCGGGATCACCCGTTAGTGCAAGTATAGCTCTTATGTCTGCTTCATTTGCACCCAAAAGATCACTTTGAAGTGCTATCTTGTTTCTGTCTCTCATGCCCATAGTAGCAATAACAGGCTTTTTAAATCTGTCCTGAAGAAGTTTTGCCGCCAAAATAGCAGAATATTTCATCTTGGCAAGCGGTGAATCCGTAGTTGAAAAACCGTCAACTTTGTTATGAAGTCCAAGTTTTTCTATCTTTTCTATTATGTGTGAAAACACAGGCTCATGCGGAGGAGTAGTCTCCAAAGTTATATATGTTTTGTTTTTATCTTTTATCTTATCAAAAAAATCTTCAAACAATATCCGTCCTTGTAAAATATCAAATTTTATTGAAATTATAACAGATTGAAATGATATATATTTAAATAGTGTGTTGTTTTATAAAATTAAAAGTTTTATAAAGCTATAATTAATTATCAAAACTAAAAAGAGATTTATAAATATTTATTATGAAAAAACTTTACAGTATAAGCATACACAGTAAA
>WFOM01000048.1 GCA_015488075.1 Helicobacteraceae bacterium
CCACTTGGTTCTTCGCCAAGCATCATATCTGAAATCGTTGTTGACAGATTAGGAGGAAGAGCAACTTTCATTTTTGATTCTACATCACCTCTTATATCTATATCCAAAACAATTATAGGAGGTATAATGTTTGATACAATGCTTAGTTCTTGTTTCTCTTTTAGCTCTATGGTTGGTGCCACACCTATGAGTGCTTCGATAGTTCCTACCGTTTCACTCTCAATCAGTTTTACAAAATCTTCCATTAAATTACTCCTCTAATCTGTCCTCATCATTCTCATTTAATTCTTCAACTATAATCTCTTTTACACCTGAAATTTTGTCTTTTCTGGTTTGCTCCAATGCCTCAAGCACTTTTTTGACCGAATCTTTTTCTGTTTCAATTATCTCAATAATCTCAACAGATTTTCTAAATCTTCTAAGACCTATCTCGCCTTTAAATCTGTCCTTGCCGTCTATGCTTATGACAACAGTGTCATCTGCAGGAGAATTAAGTCTGATAACATCACCTACTTCCAAATTCAAAACATCTCTAAGTGTAAGCTCTGATTCACCGAGGTTTGCTTCAACATTGACTTTTGCTCCACCCAAAAGTATTTGAAGTTCCGTATTTCTACTTTTTTTAGAGTTTGTTTCATTTAACATCAAATCTCTTGAAGCAAGTTTAGGTAAAATCGGCTCTAACGAGATTACGGGATAACATATATTCATCATACCGGAACTATGCCCTATAATAATCTCCATAACAACCATAACAACTATCTCGTTTTGAGCAACGATCTGCACAACATTAGGGCTTGATTCTTTTGACTCTATAGCAGGATAAACCTCCATAACAGGTCCCCAGGCCTCTTTTAATGTTGACATCACAACTCTTAAAATAGTTTCAAAAAGGTTAAGTTCTATATCTGAAAATTCTCTGCTTGCATCATAAGGATCGCCCTTTCCGCCCAAAAGTCTGTCAAGCATAGGAAAAGCTATGGAAGGATTTATCTCAACAACACCACTTCCTTCAAGTGGTTTCATCGAAAAAACATTGAAACTTGTAGGGTTTGGCAAAGACATCAAAAATTCACCGTAAGTCATCTGATCAACTGAATGAAGCTGAATCTCAACTATACTTCTCATAATGGATGATATCTGACTCGAAAGACTCCTTGCCATCTTGTCATGAACACCTCGAAATGCTCGAAGCTGTTCTTTTGAAACCCTGTTTGGTCTTTTAAAATCATAAAGAGTCACCTGTCTTTGAGGGAGCAGGTTTTCCTCTGCACTCTCTAAGACCTCTTCACCCTCATCTTCAACAACATCCAAGAGAGCATCAATCTCCTCTTGAGACAGAATATCAGCCATCTTCTTCTCCTATACTCTCTTTTATCTTTTTTATAACAGATTTGTGGATTTGTGAAATCCTTGACTCTGTAATGTTTAATATCTCGCTTATCTCTTTTAGTGTCAGCTCTTCAAAATAGTAAAGCTGCATTACCATCTGTTCTCTCTCTTTCAAAGAAGAGAGTATTTTTTTAATATTTTCTATCAGCTCGTCCTGCTCAATCTTATCTAAAGTGGCACCCTCATCGCCCATCTTTAGCTGATCCTCAAGAGGCATCACCGTATAGATTTCAGATGCAATCCTGGCTTCATGAATCTTTGCAACATCTTCATTTAAAATTTCTGCCAGTTCCTCATCGCTTGGCTCTCTTTCATATTTTGCCAAAAAAATATCGATCTCTTTGTCAATCTGTTTGATAAGTTTTCTGTTTGCACGGCTGACAACATCCAGACTTCTTAGATAATCAAGCATAGAGCCGTAAACTCTTTGCTTGGCATAGCCCCAAAAAGAGTCGTTTATGCTTTCATCATATCGTCTGGCAACTTTTATAAGCTCTTCAGTTCCTATGGAATAAAGATCAAGATAGTCTATGGAACTAGGAAGCCTCTCTTTTAGCCTAAATGCCATTGCTTTTACAGCCGGTAAATACGATATGGCAAGTTCATCACACTGATGCCTTAGCTCTTCGTTATATGCACTAACTGCTTGTTGCATTAGTATTTCCTAATTCTTGCGAATTCATTTTAGATACAGATTCAGTAAAAGTTGAAACAGAATCTATAATTAGTTCTCTTTTTTTAATCTCTTCTACAAACAAATCAAGTTCTCTTTCATGAACATCTTTTGGAAAATTGTATGTTTTTATATTCATAGTTTTATAATACAAAGCAATTATAATATGTGAAAATAAATAAAAAAAGATTGTAATGAGTGTGGTATATACCAAAAGACCTTCGGCATCAAAAGATTTTAAAACACCAAATATGATCCCTATAAAAAAGCCCCAAACGGTAAAAAAATAAACAAAATTTTCACT
The DNA here is from genome assembly GCA_015488075.1 of Helicobacteraceae bacterium. Classification (GTDB taxonomy): domain Bacteria; phylum Campylobacterota; class Campylobacteria; order Campylobacterales; family Sulfurimonadaceae; genus S012-15. Next base: position 2,370 of record WFOM01000048.1, read on the forward strand.
AAACATTATAACAATCCCTTTAGAAATGCTCCATCAACCTTTTAAACAAGCCGCCAAGCCCACTATCGCCAGATTTGACTAGCACATTTCGTTCCAGTTTGGATACTATATTGTTTGCTATGTTTTTAATATCGTTTGAGGGAACAGAAGAAGGATAGCCCTGTGTGAAAAGTATCCTTTGTTTTATAGAACTTGATACTTTTGTATCGTTGCTGACTTTGCCGAAAAACTCTATATCAAAACCGGGCTTTAGGTTTTGTTTAGCCACCTGAAATATTTTAGAATATATTGCATCTGCTTCTTTTTGGGATTTTACCATATTTAAAACAAGCCCGACTTCATCTCTAAAAGTAGAGATAGTTTTTATAGTGGCATAAGCATCAGTTATAGCCGCAGGGTCCGGAACGGTAACAACCACAACATCATCACTGGCTTCCAAAAACATCTGTATATGATCCCCTATGCCGGCACCTGTATCTATTATCATAACATCCAGAGTATCAAGGATTGAAGCCTGTTCTATAAATCTTTCAAACAAACCTTTGTCTGCATATTTTAGTATCTCATCACCGCTTTCACCGGGAATCAGTATAAGATTCCTGGTTATAGGAACAAGTATATCTTTTACTTTTGCTTCACCTTTTAAAACATGGAGTATATTTTTTTTAATAGATACATTAAACATTATATCAAGATTTGCTAACCCTATATCAGCATCAAATATACCCACATTTAAACCGGATTCTGCCAATACATAAGCCAAATTTGAACTTATAGTGCTTTTTCCTACACCGCCTTTACCGCTGGTAATGGCAATAAATCTTGTGTTTTTTTTATCTTTTGAAGAATGTTTTTTTACAAGTTCTTGAAGTTTTTTGGCCTGATGTTCTTTCATATCTTGCTCCGATCAAAACCGTTTAGAAGACATTCAACCAAAAAATCACTGCTTGCTACAACCAAATCTTCAGGCACTTCCTGTCCTACGGAAAAATAGTTTATAGGAAGTTTGGTTTCCAAAACAAATGAAAAAATGTTTCCAAACCCTTTTGACTCATCAAGCTTTGTAAACATTACTGTATCAAGATTCAGCGGTGAAAAGTTATTATAAGCTACAAGCAAATCCTCATACTTTATGGAAGCAGGAAGTGCTAAAGTCACATCTATCTCAAAATTTGAACTACCTTGTTCTAAACACTCATAAATCTGCTCTATCTTTTTTTTGTCATACGGACTTGATCCCATAGTGTCTATAAGTATATAGTCACAGTAACTAAGAGCATTTAATGCAGTGCTAAATTCCGGAGGATCGACTACTATCTCAATGGCAAGCTTCATCATCCTTGCATACTGCATAAGTTGTTCAACCGCACCTATACGGTATGTATCCAGAACTATCAGTCCTACTTTGTATTTTTTTTGCATCATAAACGAGTATTTGGCCGCAAGTTTTGCTATGGATGTTGTTTTTCCAACTCCTGTAGGGCCTACCAGCATCATAATCTTTCTCTCACCAGGAGAGAGTGTCTGCTCTAACCTTATAGGGACCATCTTTCTAAGGAGTGTTTGAAAATATCTTTTAACTGTTGTTGAATTTTCTCTCATTTTAAGCGGCATATGTGAGAGTGTAAGCTTCATAATCGAGTCAAGATGCTCTTTGTCCATACCGCTTTGACTTGCAAGCCTGTATATCTCTGCAAACTCGGGTGGCAAAGGCTCGTCAAGCTTTGGAGATTTCTCTTCCCAGAACATATTTTGTATAAGCTTTACCTTGTCTGCTAGTTTTGTTATCTCTTTTTTTATCTCTTTTAACTCCTGTGGTTCAACAGAAGGTTTGATAGTTTCATCTTCAAAATCAAAAGGTGATTTTTGTGTAACTTTTGATATGTTTGATATCTGTTTGGCGGCTTCAGATATGTCAAAAAGTATATCTTGGCTCTCTTTTTTTATATCTTTTGGCTGTTTTTGTGTCAGTTTCTTTTTAAGTTTTGCTTCTTCGAGTATTTTTTCATCAACACCGACTATAATCTCATACAATCCATCTTCACTGAGTGTTTTTTTTCTGATGGTCTTGGTTTCTATGATAACAGCTTCGTCACCAAACTCATCTTTTGCTTTTTTTAAAGCTTCAGCAGGTGTTGATGCACTAAAAGTAAATATTTTCATCTCATAACATCCATTAACGGCAGTATTACACTTACTCTGTTTTTCCAGTCTTTGTGCGGGATTGTCAGATTTTTACTCTCTATAAACTCATCTTCATAAAAAATTATATCCAAATCAAGTGTCCTTGGAGCATCTTTAAAACTTCTTTTTCTTCTGAATTTTTTTTCAACATTTAACAGATATCTTAAAAACATCTTTGGCCGTAAATCGGTTTTTAAAACCATTATACCATTATAAAAAAAATCCTGATCGGTATAGCCAAATGGAGGATTTTTAAGCAAGAAAGATGTTTTTAGGATATCTGCAAACAAACTTCTTCTCATATATACAAAAAGTTTCTCAAATCTTCTTTTCGTATCTGCTATGTTTCCGCCTATGCCTACAACAACGGTATATCTTTTTTTCGAGATATGTTTTGATGTATAAGGGAAAGAAACTCCCCTGTATAC
>WFOM01000049.1 GCA_015488075.1 Helicobacteraceae bacterium
AAATCATAATAAGTGCCAATCCAACAAAATCAAAAGCAAAAAAAGTTTATCAGCATGCAACCACCATAAACTACCAAAAAACAAAAAAACAAAAAACGGTAGTCATAGATGCAGGACACGGTGGAAAAGACTCCGGTGCCATCGGATACAAAAGATACAAAGAAAAAGATGTGGTTTTTGCCATAGCAAAATATCTCAAATACGAACTTAAAAAAAGAGGATACAGAGTTTATATGACAAGAGATAGCGACAGATTTGTAAAACTCAGAAACAGAACAAAATTTGCAAACAAAAAGCTGGCAAACATCTTTATATCTATACATGCAAATGCAGTCCCAAAAAGAAACAGAAACAAAGCCAAAGGGATTGAAACATATTTCCTCTCACCAAGCAGGTCTGAAAGAGCAAAAAAAGTAGCTGCCATGGAAAACCAAGCCGGTATAGATGAGATGGATTATTTTGAAAAGCAGACATTTTTAAGCTTCTTAAACAGACACAAAATCATAGCTTCAAACAAACTCGCCATAGATATACAAAGAGGTGTTTTGGCAAAGCTTCAAAAAAGATACAAAGGTGTGGTTGACGGCGGAGTAAAAGAGGGACCGTTTTGGGTCTTAGTCGGTGCTCAGATGCCGTCTATACTGATAGAAGTGGGTTTTATAACACATCCTACCGAAGCAAAAAGACTCAAAAACAAAACCTACCAGAAGCTTCTGGCTGAAGGTATAGCCGACGGTATAGACAGATACTTCATATATAACAAATAACAGCTATTCTTTGTATTCAAGCTTTCCTGCAACAGATTCTTTTTGGTTTATGATCGCTTCTATCTGCTCTTTTACCTTATCATATCTGTAAACCTCTTTAAAACCGTTTATCCTTCCGCCTGCGGCATTTGGATGTCCTCCGCCGTCTGCCCACTCTTTTGCTATGGTTGCGACACACACATTGTTGTTGGCTCTTAGACTCATGGTTCCTCTGTAGCTGACATCTACTATAAAGTCGTATTCGGGGTATTTGGTCAAAAATGCATTTCCTATGATGGATGTGTTTCCAAGCGAATAGCTTAAAAATCCTTTGTATCCTTTGTAAGTTATAGTCATTACATCTCTTTTTTTGCCAAGAAGCTCGACTATGTATTCGGTTGAAAGATTGTCAAGTGTTTCATTGCGGTCTTTTTTGAAAAAATCTTTTTTTATAAAATAGATGTTTTCATCAAGAGCTATATGTGCATCATTTTTGCCTATAAACTCTGTTGCTCTTTTTAAAAGCCAAAGCTTGTAATAGTTGTCTTCATATGCAAACATTACCCTGTTTAGCTCTCTTGCTTCATTTATAAGCCTCATACACACTTTTCCAAACTCAAAGTTTTCTCTCTGGTCAATAAGCCATATATCAACCGCATTTACTCTTGCAACATAGTCACTCATCCATTTTGGCTCTTTGAGCCCGAAATGCTCTTTTGCAAATTCATATGTTATAAGTGTAGCAGACCTTGTAGTATCTAGATAATACCACTCATACTTTTTGGCACACTCCTCCCCGCTTCCGTGATGATCAAGCAACTGAAGAGTTATATTTCTGTTTTGTTCATTTCTTTTTTTAATCTCCCTGTCAAGCCATTTTGCCTCATCCAAAGAGAGATTTAAATCTGTGATAAGTATATAAACATCATTCTCACCGTTTTTGTCTATGGTTTCAAGTATAAGCTCAAGCTGCTCTTTGACTTCCTGTCCGTAGTTTGCATTGTAAAATGTAAATTTATGCGGAGTGTGCTTGGCTATAAGCTGACAACTGTAACCATCCAAATCTATATGTGATAAATGGTGTATGTTTTTTATGTTTTCCATTTGGACCTTTCTAACTGTTTGTATTTATAGATATAGAGCCAAGAACTTCAAACTTGGCATTTGTATCTATCTCTGCATGTGATAATACTACCACATCCAAAGAAAATCTTTCATAAATTTCTGAAAGTGCTTTTCTTATTTGAGGATCAACTATGATTACAACAGGAGATATCCCTTTTTGTAAAACCTCGGTTGCTTTTTGGCTGGTTGATTGTATAAGCTCGTTAATCTCTCCGACATTTAACATCAGACTTTTTACACCGTCTGGATTGTCTGTGGCTTTTGAAAGCAACAGCTGTTCTGTCTGTGAATCAAATGTCAAAAGTTTTATAACTCCGTCATCACCGGCATACAACTGTGTTATCACCCTTGAAAGTTTTGCTCTTACCTGTTCTGTTATAAACTCTACATTTTTGGTGTATTCTGCAATATCTGCTATGGTTTCAAGGATTGTCAGCATATCTTTTATAGGGATTTTTTCATGAAGCAGTGCTTTTAGAACTCTTTGTATAAGACCTATGGATGCCACATTTAAAACATCATCGACAATAACCGGATAATCCTCTTTTATCTTGTCAAGTATAGACTGAACTTCCTGTCTGGTTATAAGTTCACTTGCATTTTTCTTGACTATCTCGCTCATATGTGTTGAGATAACGGTTGAGGGATCAACTACCGTATAACCGTTAATGATGGCTTCCTCTTTTAGTTCAGGCTCTATCCACAATGCATCAAGACCAAATGCCGGCTCTTTTGTCGGCATACCTTCAATCTCACCCGTAGCCATTCCGCTGTCCATGGCAAGATATTTGTTTGGATATATTTCACCCTCTCCTACCACAACACCTTTAAGGATTATCTGATACTGGTTGGGTTTTAGGTGGAGATTGTCTCTTATCCTTACCTGAGGCATCAAAAATCCAAGATCGCTTGCTATTTTCCTTCTCATGGAACGAATTCTCTCAAGCAAATCTCCTCCGCTTTTTGAGTCTGCAAGAGGTATAAGCTGATACCCCAAAGTAAGCTCAAGCATCTCTACTTTTAGTATATCATTAAGAGCTGCTTCCTCCTCTTTTGCTATCTCGGCAGGTGATTTTTCAACACTTTCTCCAACCTCTTTTGCCTCTTCGGCCATATCATGCTGTTGCAAATGCGGTGCTGTTTTTGAAGATCCAAAATCAAACAGTCTAAACTCACCTTTTTCAAACTTGTATATGGAATACCCTATAAGCAAAAATATAATTCCAACTAACCCCATAGAAGCTGTAGGAAGACCCGGAACAAGAGCAAACAACACCATTATGGCACCAACTATTATAGTTACTCTTGCATTGTTTATAAGCTGGTTTATGGCACCTTCGGCAAAATTTTTCTCATCTCCTGAACTTCTTGTTACTATAATACCTGTTGCTGTTGATACTATAAGAGCCGGTATCTGACCTACAAGCCCGTCACCAATGGTTAGTATAGTAAATGTTGAAGCTGCTTCTGACATATCCATGTCATGCTGAAAAACACCTATCAAAAATCCGCCTATAATGTTTATAAAAGTAATTATTATCCCTGCAATGGCATCACCTTTTACAAATTTGCTTGAACCGTCCATTGCCCCGTAAAAGTTTGCTTCCTGGATAAGCTCTGCTCTTCTTTTTTTTGCTTCATTTTCATCTATAATGCCGGCATTTAGGTCTGCATCTATAGCCATCTGTTTTCCGGGCATTGCATCAAGGGTAAATCTCGCCGCAACTTCTGCAACCCTTGTTGAACCTTTGGTAATAACCATAAAATTTATAAGAACCAAGATAGAAAAAACTATAATCCCTATAACATAGTTTCCGCCCACCACAAACTCGCCAAAAGAGTTTATGATATCGCTTACAGCCTGAGGTCCTTCGTTACCGTGACTTAATATCATCCTTGTTGTAGCTATATTCAAAGAGAGTCTAAAAAGTGTTACTATAAGGATGATTGTTGGAAATGTTGTAAGTTCTGTTGGTTTTGGTATATACAAAGACAAAAGCAAAATCAAAACAGATATAGATATGGAAACTGTAAGCAAAACATCCAAAACAAAAGATGGAAGAGGAACTATAATAATAGCCATAATGGCTATTACAAATACAACAACACTTATATCTTTATTGCCGAGTATCAGTGTTAAAGTATCTGAGAGTTTTGTTTTAGCACTGTTTTTTAAAGTAGCCAAATTTTTATCTGCCTTCTAAGATTGTTTCAAGTGTCAGGTTTTCCAAAAAATTGTCTATATTAACCTGCAGTCTGTTTAAAACAGGCCATACCGAACATACTTCGGCTTTGTCTGATGGGCAATCTTCTTTGCTGGAACTGCATTCAAATACACTCGGACTCTTGCCCTCAACTGATCTTATAACAGAAAGTATACTTATATCTCCGGGTGATTTGGCAAGCAAAAATCCTCCGTTAACTCCCTTGTAAGATTTTAATATACCGTTTTTTGCAAGCTGTTGCAGTATCTTTGCTAAAAAACTTTTTGATATAAAAAGATCTCTTGAAAGTGTCTCACTGTCTTTTGGTGTATCGGATGATGACAACACTATGAGTGAGAGTATCGCATACTCACTTGCCTTGGTTATAAGCATCAGTAGTTTTCACCGCCTTTATACATTTTTTCTTCAAATACTACAATCTTATCTCTTCCACTCTCTTTTGCCTCATAAAGTGCAGTATCGGCATATTTTATAGCTTTCCAAATAGAGTCGGCCTGTTCAGGATAAAAAGATATACCTATACTGAGTGTTTTTGTAAAACTTTCACCGTTTGCCTGAAATTTGATGGCTTTGAATTTCTGCGAAAATCTTTCTGCAACTTCAAGTGTTTTTTCTTTTTCCGGATTGTAAAGCAAAACCAAAAACTCTTCACCGCCGTATCTTATAGCAAGGTCTGCTTCTCTTATGTTTTCTTTTATAACGGTTGAAAGCTTTTGTATAACAAGATCACCTATGTCATGACCGTAAGTATCGTTTACCATTTTAAAGTAGTCGATATCTACCATCATCACGGCATATATATGGTTTGATCTTTCAGCCTGGTTTGTAAACTTCTCTATAAACTGCTCCAAAAATCTTCTGTTGTATAATCTTGTCAGAGCGTCTTTTAGTGAAGAATCCTCAAGCTTTTTGGTTAAAAATCTGCTCTCAAGCACAGGTTTGGCAGCTTCAAGATAATTTTTTATATGAGATATTTTTTGCTGAATCTCTTTAAACTCTTCTTTGTCATCAGAAACTATGGAGATGATAATCGAAATCTCTTTGTTTATATCAAAAGGGATACATACATAGTTTTGGTTGTTTGTATCTGAATATTTGCATATATGTTCAAAATCATCAGAGACCACATCAAGATTTGTTCTGTGTGCTCTGCAAAGAGATGCCTCCTCAAAAGTTGCATTTTGGCATATGACTGCATTTTTTGAAGTTGAGTAGAGTGTCTCTCTTGTATTTTGTTTTTTGTTTACTATATACAAAGCATACTCTTTTATATAAAACTTGTTTGAAAGTATGTAATACACTCTTTCCAAAACATCCTCATATGTAGCATCAAGTTCGATGGTTTTTTTAAATTTGTAGATATCCGAGAGTTCATGTATAATGTTTTTTGATTCCTGGATAGGGTCTGAACATGCAATGTTTGAATTATCAACAAATGTTTTGAGGCTATCTTTTAAATCCTGGAAAGTTCCCTGCAGTTTTGCAAACAGATTATTCATCTGTTCTATAACCATGTTGCCTTCGTCATTGTCTTTTAGTGTAACATTTATCCTTTTTGAAAAATCTCCTCTGTGAGCATAGTGTATCATTTTATTAAGCTCTTCTATAAGGCTCATAAGAGGTTTAAAGTAGTAGTTTATGGCAAAAAGAGCTATGATGATAAACACAAGGCTTATCGCCACAATCTTGAGTATGGTTACAACACCTGTGTTTCTTATACCAGTTATGTCAAGTTTTATAGATATTGCCCCCAAAACCTCACCCTCTTTTGCATCATGACATTTAAGGCAGTTTGGTGTTGAGTAGGCAGTTGCTTTGTATGGTATGGTAATTCTTAAGACAGCTTCTTTTGCATTTTCTACAAAGTTGTATTTTGTTTTGCCTGTTTTTAAGACATCCTGGTCTATGCCGTCTCTGACAATTTCGTTGTCAAAACCGTTTCCATACTGTTTTTTGACCGTATCTGATCTTATTATCCACAAATCTTTTATATCTTTGTGGTTTTTGACATTGTTTATAAATATCTCTCTTTTGTCCATTATACCGTTTACCATATGGGCAGTAAGACCGTCGCGGACATATTCTGCCGTTACCTTAGCTTTGTCAACAGCGGCTTTGTAGGAGTAGTCTCTAAAATTTACGGAAACATTTACAACTATGGCAAACATCAACAGCAGTAAAACAACCGATATGATAAAGAGTATCTTTTTATGGCTTTTCACACTATACCTCGTTTTTTGACAATTTTATCATAATTTTACTCAACTGTTACTGATTTTGCAAGGTTTCTTGGCATATCAACATCGTTTCCGAGTCTGACAGAAATCTCGAGTGACAAAAGCTGCAAAACAACCATCATCTCAAAAAATTCAAGCATATAATGGCTATGTTCATCTATCTTTATAAAATCATCCGCAATCTCTTCGTTTTTACTTGAGATTATACATATGGTTGAATCTCTGGCACTTAGTTCTTCTATATTGCTTTTTGTTTTTTCATACAGGAGGTTTTGAGGCAAAAGTGCTATGGTAAAAAGCTCGGGGTCTGCCAAAGCTATGGGACCGTGTTTCATCTCACCGCTTGGGTATCCTTCGGCATGAAGATAGCTTATCTCTTTTAGTTTTAATGCACCTTCAAGTGCAAGAGGATAAAAAACATCTCTACCTATAAAGAAAAATCCATGCCCGTGAAGATATCTTTTTGAAAGTTTTTTTATCCTGTCATGAAGCTTCTGCTTTACTTTCAAAACTTTTGGAAGTTCTCTTAGAAGATGCAACTGCTCTTTTAAAGACTCTTTTGAGATTGTTCCCTTTTTGCCTGCCATAAAAAGCGATAACATCCACAAAACACATACCTGTGTTGCAAAAGCTTTGGTAGATGCCACACCTTTTTCAATCCCGGCTCTGGTAAGTATGGTTGTATCTGCTGTTCTAACCATGGACGAATTGTCAACATTACATACAGCCAAAGTTTTAAGACCCGCTTTTTTTGCCATCTTTAGAGTTTCAAGTGTATCTGCCGTTTCACCGCTTTGTGATATTACTACAAACAGGGTGTTTTTTGTCAAAAGAGGCTCTTTGTATCTTAGTTCACTTGCTATCTCAACCGATGTTTTTATTTTTGCAACTCTCTCAAACAGATATGCACAACTCAGTGCCGCATGGTAGCTTGTCCCGCATGCACAAAATTTTATCTCATCTATCCCGTCAAAAAAACTATCATCTATCTCTTCAAAAAAAACCTCTTCATCTTTGAGTCTTCCAAGCATAGTATCAGCTATAACTTCACTTTGTTCATATATCTCTTTTTCCATAAAAAATCTGTAACCCTCTTTTTGGGCTGAGAGTTTGTTTGTTGAGAGTCTTTTAAATGTCAGGCTTTTTTTGTTTCCGCTTTTGTCAAATACAGCTATGTCGTTTTTGCCGGCATACCCATACTCATCATCTTCAAGGTAGTAAACTTCTTCTGCTTTTCCAATAACCGCCGTATCGCTTGATGCAAAGTAAACATTGCCGTTTGAATCTTTTCCGACCAAAAGGGGTGAGCCTTTTTTTGCAAAGAAGATTTTGTCATCACTGCTTTTTGTAACAAGCAAGATGGCATAAGCACCGTCAAGCTCATTTATGGTAGTTTCAAATGCTTTGAAATTGTCTGCGATAGTTTTTTTGTTATCCTCAAATCTGTGAACTATAACTTCCGTATCTGTCTGACTTAAAAAACCAACACCTTTTTTTTCAAGCTCTTTTTTAAGTTCTATATAGTTTTCTATTATACCGTTGTGAACGACATAGCTCTCTTCACCAAGGTGCGGATGTGCATTTAGTTCAGTTGGTTTTCCGTGTGTTGCCCATCTTGTATGTGCTATACCTACACTAAAACCGCTTGTAGTGAAATCTTTTGTTTTTTCTTCAAGATTTTTTAGTTTTCCAACAGCCTTGTATATATTAAATTCACCGCTATTTAAAATTGCAAGCCCGGCACTGTCATAACCTCTGTATTCAAGCTCTCTAAGACCTTCTATAAGTATCTCTTTTGCATCTTTGTTACCTATATATCCGACAATTCCACACATAAACTACCCTGTTGCTATGGTTTTTAAAATTTTTTCGATATTATGACATAAATTATCCTGTTTTGTCATTAAAAATGTATCTCTGACTTTGTTTTTTGATGAATGGATTTTGGCTGTTGCTATATTTATGCCAAGCTCTTCAAACTTTTGCATGATATATGCTAGCAGCCCCCTTTGGTTTTTTGTCTTTATAGTAAGCGATGCATGAACTAATGAATGTTCACAATCAAACTCAACCTCATCATTTTTTATCTCTATGTTTTTTATAGGCATCGTTTTTGACATATCAAACGATTCTTCAACTATATACTCAATCTCGCTTTTCATCTCTTCATCCAAGGTTTCCTGAAAATCGATCTTAAAATACTTGATATCATCAAAAAGTGTAAAAATCTCCATAGCTGCTACATCAAACTGTGAGAGCATCCCCAAAAGATAGCCTATATTTAGCGGAACTCTTCTAAAAATCTCAATAGATAAAGAAGGTGATGTTTTTATAAAATATCTGTATTCGTTTGTTTCTTTTGCAATTTTTGCTATGTTTACTATATCTTTTGGAGTGTGTCTAAAGAAAAAGAGGTTTGATTCTATTTTTAGTATCTTTTTTTGTAACAATCTAGACAAAGCCTTAAACTCATCAAGGTTTTTTACCCTTCTTTCAATTGAGAGTCTCCTTGAGGCATCTGTAATCCTGTCTTTGTTTTGTGCAACTTCAAGTGCATTTTGGTATAGCTCATATAAAAGTTTTGAGTTAAACGATGTATATATCGTTTTTCCAACCCCGTTTATATCCGCATATGTGTGAAGATAGAGCATCTTTAGATTTAACTCATCTTCAACCTTTGACATAAATTTATATAGTGTTTTTTCATGATATATATCATCTTTAAAAGCAACTCCTGACATCAGGATATGGTGTTTTACCAAAAGTGAGAGCCTTTTTATGCTCTCTTCGTCAAGATTTATCTTTTTGGCAAAACTGGCTATCAGTTTTGCTCCCACTTCAGAGTGATCTTGTTTCCTACCTTTGCCTGTATCGTGAAACAAAACCACCATTTTTGTCAAAGTTCTGTAATGCTTTTCAAGGCTGTCGTAAACTCTTTTGAGATTTTCGTCATCTATATTCTCATATGCTTTTACACACTCTATGGAGTGTATATCAACAGGGTATGTATGATAACCGTCAAACTGTGGAAGATGCATAACCTTTTTAAAGTTTGTAAACACTTCACTTAAAATCCCCGCATCATAAAAAAGCTTTAAAAAGGTGTAGATTTTTTCTCTTTGCAAGAATTTATACAAAAGTGTATAGGTTTTTTTAGGAAGCGGATGTTTTATCTTGGCATATGTAAATATCCTTAAAAATCCCGCATCAAATTTATAGTCTTTATCCTCCAGACTCAAAATCAATTCCAAAAGAGTGTTTATATTTTGTTGTTTGAGAGAATATGAAGCAAAGAGTCTGTTGTCTTTTAGATATATCCCTTTTGCAAGTCTGCATTTTTTAAATTCTCTTATATTTTTGGGCTCGTATATAAACTCTCTTACTATTTTTTTGACAAATATAAGTGTAAAGTTGCTTATCCTCCATCCCGCTTCTAAAACTTTTGTGGCCAATTTTTGCTCATTTTTAAATCCAAGCAGTTTGGCAATTTGCGGCATATACTCCAAAAGAAGTCTGTCTTCTTGTTTGTTTGTGATTATATGAAGTGCGCTTCGGACTCTAAAAAGAAGTTCTAACGCTATCCTAAATTCCCTATACTCCTCATCACTGTAAACCTCACCGCATAAATCTTTAAGCGAAGATATGCCATAAACGGTATAAGCAACCCAGTATAAAAGATTGGCATCTCTTAGTCCGCCTACTCCCTCTTTTATATTTGGTTGCATTGATATAGGATACTTTTTTCTTCTTTGCTGGGCTTCTGTAATCTTCTTAAGTATATACTCTTTTTGGTTATAGTGCCTTACTCTGTTTAATTCCCTTTGTGTTTTATGCCACACAAAGTTTGAACCTATGATAAATCTTGCCTCAAGCAAAGCTGTTTTTATGGTTACATCCTCTTTACTTACATCAAAAAGCTCATCTACACTGTGGACTCTGTGGCCAAGCTTCAATCCGCTGTCCCATGCAAGATACAAAAACTTCTCGATTATTAGCTCTATATTGTAACCTTCAACCTTTTCATAAACTATCATCAAATCTATATCGCTATGGACACAAAGTTGCTCTCTTCCGTAACTGCCAAGAGCTATAAAAGTTATAGGTATAGAGCCTTTCATAGGCTGGTAATCACGAAACAGTTTTCTTAACACCACCCTATACATAAAAGATATAACGCTATCTAACTCTTTAGTGTGTTTTACTAAAAAATCTTTTCCCTGATTTTCTAAAAATATCTCCTTTAATCCCTCTTTATACTCTTTTATATACTGTTTAAAAAGTTTAGAGATTTCAAAATCGCTTCCGTCTCTTTCTAAAAGATCTTCTATCTGAAGCTTTAAATCCAAATCTTTCACCTTTTTTTTAGCTTATTGTAGTATAGTTTCATAAATAAAGAATCTATAACAAAAGAAAGGTAGAACTTAAATAATCCAATAAACTGATATTTAAGAAAGGATTTTGATTTTTAGATTAAAAAGTTATGTGCCTAAGGCAAAAACACAACTGTTTGAGTTTTAGCGAGTTTTGTGTTTTTAATAACTTTTTAATCGTTTCGTTAGAAAAAAATCAAACTCTCCTTGATGAGATATTTGTTTTTTCTTTAAACAAAAGAGGTAAAAATGAAAAAAGTAAATCTGTTAAAAGAGATAATCCAGGTTGATAAAAAAGAGTTTCTAAAAGCTATAAACTCAAATAAAGAGTTTGTTATAACTATAGACGGTAAGGTGGTAGTAGAGCCAAAAGGGGATGAGATAGTTATATATAAAGGTAAATACAAACCTATCTCGCCTCTAGCTCCAAAAAAAACTCTCAGTGCACAGGATTTCTTAGGTGCCAACTATAAAGTTGTTGAAAACGAAGAGCTTATCATGATAAAAGCCTCACTTGCTTGGCAAGATATAATCAAACTCAACTACGACAACGCAAGTTACGATGATACTACAAGTGACGGTGTAAGTGAGTTTACCCATAAAAAACTTGAAGATATAGGTTGGTATGCAACAGATTTTGACATAACATACAGAGAGCTTGTGGATATTTTGGAAGAAAACTGTGAAGGTGTTTTACTTTGCGTTGAACAAGATGAGCCTTATAGATTTAGCGGTTTAGGGTTTATCGAAGATGAAGAGAGTGCAAGTGAGTTTTTGTATAAAAAAGTTCAAGAGATTATAAAAAACAAAATCAAAGAGGATGAAGATTATCTTGATGAGACTGAAGCTTTAAATTTTTTCCAAATATCTTTGTAGGATTATCATAGCAGAGATGGAGTCGATCCTGCCGTCTCTTATATGTTTTAGTTCACCTTTTGTAAGCTCTTTTGCCTCTTTTGAGCTAAGAGACTCATCTTGAAACTCTATCTTGCCGTCAAACTCAACCAAAGATAAAAAGTGCTTGACTCTTCTTCTCATCTCCTCTTCACTCTTTCCACCTATGGGGATACCAACAACCAAACACTCAACTTCCCAATCTTTTATAATCTCTTTTAACTCATTAGCGGCTTGATTTCTGTTTCTTCTTATGATCGCTTTTAGAGGTGTAACTATTTTTCCGTCTGCAGAGTATGCCAAGCCTATCCTTTTTAAGCCCAAATCAACACCAAGATACTTCATCTATTTGCCCAGACAAAAACTTCCAAACATTTTATCTAACATCTCTTCGTTGTCAAACCCTTTTGTTATAGAGTTTAAACTCTTGATAGCATTGTTTATAT
>WFOM01000050.1 GCA_015488075.1 Helicobacteraceae bacterium
GTATAAGAGACAGTACATAAACTCCGTTATAGATGTTTTAAAAGATTTTATATCTGATGTAAAAACATCATCAAAAGCAAACATCGATATATCAAACAAACTCTCATCGATATCTGTAGAGGTTGGTGAAAGCATACAAAAATCAAGCAAAGAGATAGAATATCTTTCAAAATCTACAAAAGAAACAAAAAACAAGATAGAAAACTTTGTAAGCACAGCAAGAGAAAATGAAGATAAAATCTACACAGCAAACAACCATCTAAAAGATGCAAAAAACGACATAGTATCTATGACATCAAAAGTTCAAGACACCGCCGTAGCCGAATCGGAACTCTCAGAAAATATGAACAGACTCTCAAGTGAAGCAAACAATGTAAAATCTATACTTGATGTTATAGGTGACATAGCAGAACAGACAAACCTTTTGGCTTTAAATGCCGCCATAGAAGCAGCAAGAGCCGGTGAACACGGAAGAGGATTTGCAGTGGTTGCCGATGAAGTCAGGAAACTGGCTGAGCGAACACAAAAATCTCTTTCAGAGATTAATGCCACTATAAATGTGGTAGTGCAGTCTATCATAGATGCCTCATCAAAAATGGAAGAAAACTCAAAACAGATGGAAGAACTCTCAAATCTCTCTGCGGAAGTGGAAGAGAAAATAAATCAAACGGTTGAGATAGTAAACAATGCCGTAACCGCAACAGAACAAACACTAAACAACTTTGAAGAGAGTGCTAACGAGATAGACAAAGTCTCTACAACTATGGAAAATATAGCAAACAAATCAAATTCTTATGCAGTTGAGATACAAAATGTAGAAGAACTAAGCAAAAAAATAGATGATTTATCAAAAAAATTAAACGAGAAGTTATCACAATTTAAACTTTAGGTATATAATATCAAAAAAATTTTATATGCCTAAAGGTTATAATGAAGTTTTTATACAATCCCTCATCCCATTTCAATCTGGCAAACCTTTTTACATTTGTAAATATCACAGCAGGTTTGCTGGCATCATATTTTATAACCAAACACAACTTTTTTGTAGCTATCATCCTGGCTTGGATAGGCGGTGCTTTTGATATATTTGACGGTAAGATAGCAAGAAAGTTCAGCCTTTCAAACGAGTTTGGAATCCAGCTTGACTCATTTGCGGATTTTTTGAGTTTTGTTTTGGTGCCCACTTTTTTGATTTTTGAAGCAGTCTATTCTAATCTAAATAATATTGGTTTAATTTTAGCTGCAATTACCTCAATCTATTATGTAATCTCCGGTCTTAGAAGACTTATACAGTTTAACATAAATGCAGATGCCGGAAGTGTGGAGAAGTTTTTTACAGGTGTGCCTACACCTCTTGGGGCCATACTTTTATGGCTTACATATCTGGCATTTACTTACGGTTTTATACCGTATTATGCCGTTTTGATACTTATGGTTTTAATAGGATGGAGTCTAAACTCCACTTTAAAAATCCCACATCCATAAGGTGTGTGTATGAGATTTTTATTTGTCATACTCTTTTCTACACTTCTTTTTGCAGCACAAAAATACACCATAAAAAGTAACGGACTTGTTATAAAGTTTGACAAACAAAAAGATGTTGACAGCTTTACCAAGATGTTCAGCGAAGGAGAATTTTACGGCAGATTCAGAACAAACAACTTCTACTTTTGGTGGAAAGGTGAAGATGCAAAACATACAACCCAGTTTGTAAGCGGTATAGGTGGAAGTCTTATCTATAACAGTGCCGTTTTCAAAGGGTTTGATTTTGGAGCCGGTTTTTACTACTCAAAAGCCTTTTTCGATGAGAAAAACGATCCTGTAAGCCTTATAAAAGCGGGAAAAGACACACTAAGCAGATACGACTACTTAAACAGTGGCAGAACTTATCTGAGTGTGCTTGGACAGCTTTATATAGGTTACAGCTACAACAACTCAAACATCAAAATAGGAAGACAGCTTGTTGAAACATTTTTTACAAAGTCAAACGACTCAAAAATGGTGCCAAACACATTTGACGGTATAGTTTTGGAGATAAATGATATACCAAAAACATCGCTCAAGCTTGCTTATCTTACAAAACAAAAACTAAGAGACCACTCCACTTTTCACCCTGTTTTTATGTATGCGGATTCAAATTATGACCCATATGCAAAAACAGTGTCCGTATTTTTTAAGGATTATACACCCGTAAGTATAAATACTGCCAAATACAGCGCTAATGATGACTCGGCAATGCACAGAGGTTTAACATATACCAAACTTAAACAAGCCGGTATAGATCCAAACTCCCCTTTACTGACAGGGGATTTACATTTTTTTCCAAACAACAATACAAAAATAGACATATCATTTTATACTGTTTATAAACTTCTCTCACAAGTGATGGCTGAAGCAAACTGGGATTTACACATAAAAGAACTGACAATAACTCCTGGATTTAGATATATAGCACAAATAGATAACAAAGCAGGTGAAATTGGGGGTGCAAGTATATTTGGAGATGTAAACTCCACAAACCCTCACGGATACAACAACCCAAACTCTTTAGACAGTTATATGATAGGTGCAAGAGTTGTTTTAAGATACAAAAAATACAAAATAAACCTTGCATATACAGGTGTGGCCGACAAAGCCGATCTGGTAAACCCTTTTAGAGGTTTTCCTACACAAAGCTACACAAGAAGTATGGGTATATACAACTGGTTTGCAAACAACAGA
>WFOM01000051.1 GCA_015488075.1 Helicobacteraceae bacterium
ATAAAGCTTTCCTTTAGGTTGTTTAGTATTTTTATAACTTTTTCTTTGTCAGATACAAACAAACTTTCTGTTATCTCGATGCATATATGACTGTTTTTTATATTTGAATCGAGTATCTTTTTAACAAGAGTCTCTTCAAAATCATCTTTTAAAAACTGTTTGGCTGATACATTTACAGAGACTCTGAAGCTTTTTTTTGTTTTGTCAAATATCTCACATATATCTTTTAATGTTCGATCAACTATAAAGTCACCTATATCATATATCAAAGCAGAGTTTTCAGCTACATTTATAAACTTGTCAGGAGGAACAAATCCAAGTTTTTTGTTTTCCCATCTGACAAGAGCTTCTACTCCAACAATATCTCCAAAACTGTTTACCTGAGGCTGATAAACCATATACAGTTCATCATTTTCTATGGCTTTTTTCAACTCCTGTTCAATCTGAATGTTTTGAATATATTTTTGTTTTTGTTTAGGATTGAAAATAGTCCATGTGTTTTTAAACTTTTTGGAATGATACATAGCTATATCTGCATTTATCTTAACCTCATCAAAACTGTCTCCGTCATCAGGAAACTTTGATATACCTATACTGCATGTAATCAAAAACGAGATATCGGAAATGGTGTATTGTTTTGAGAGTTGGGAGGTGATTTTTTCTGCATAGTATGCTATATCTTTGTCGTTTAGATATTCGAATATAAACAAAAACTCATCACCGCTGTATCTTATAACTTTTCTTTGCGGTTTTTCTTTTGATATATCTTGTAATCTTTTGGAAACTTCTTTTAAAAGTTTATCTCCTATGACATGTCCGAAGTTGTCGTTAATAGATTTGAAATTGTCCAAATCTATAAAAAACAAAGTATAGTCTTTATATAAAAAGTTTGAGCTGTTGTTAAACATGTCTGTAAGATAGTATCGGTTGTAAAGCCCTGTAAGGTAATCATGAACAGCCTGATCTTTTAAAACTTTTTTTTGTGTTTCGTTTGATCTGTCAATAACTTTAAAAAGATAATATATAATGCCCCAGACAACTATATACAATACAATAAAAATACTGAATTTTTCGGCAAATGCTTTGTATATGACATTACAGTCCGTCTTGGCCAAAATCCAAAGGTTGTATCTTTTAAGATATGCAAAACTCACAAGTTCTCTTTTGTTGTCAAAATATTTAAAAACCAGTGTATTTGTTGTTTTGTTATCGTTTAGCTGTTTTTTGGTTATACCGCATGCAACTTTTATACTCTCTTCAAATTTTGTCATGATATCTTTTGGGATCTGCTTTTTGTATGTGTCTATGGAAAAATCTTTAAACTGTATATATCTGTCATGATCTCTTATAATGACAATTTCACTGAATCTGATTTTACTTTTAAATATGGTGCTATCGGGCTGAACCTTAAGACCTGCAGTTGTGACAAACAAAACATTGCCGTTTTGGTCTTTGAAAGCTTTTCTGATGGGTATAACGACACTGCCTACGGCTTTGACAAAATAAGTCCTGCCTATAACCATAGTGTCATTTTGCAGTGCTTTTAAAAAATCATCTTTTGTGTATTTGTTTTTTAACATATTTGGCAGTTTTTCTTTTTTGACATTTTTGCTTGCTGCCAATATGTTCCCGTTTTTGTCAAAAACACCAAAACCTGCAAGGTTTGTGTTTAAATGCAGTATGGTGTCAAAATATTTCTGAAGTTTTTTTTCGTTTTTGAGAAGATTTTTTTCATAAATGTTTTGGTTTACAATATCAAAGATACTTTCATACTGAAGCAGGATGTTGTTTATGTTTTCTGCAATCGTTTCAACCAAAACCTCCTGTTCGTTTTTAAACGAGGATTTGGTCTGACTGAAAGTAAAGAAAGCCAGATTTCCCAAAACAAGAAATGACAAAAAAAGTATGATATAAAAAAGTGTCCATATGTTTTGATTAAATTTTGCCATAATTTTTTCCTCAAAGCTATTATAACATTTATTTTTAATAAAAATGTTGTAAAATACAAAAAAACAAAAGGACAAGTTATGCCTCTTTTAGACAGTTTTATGGTTGATCATACAAGGATGGAAGCACCGGCAGTAAGAGTTGCAAAAAAGATGAAAACAAAATCTGGCGATAAGATAACCGTTTTTGATCTTAGGTTTTACAAGCCAAATAAAGGCAAAATGAGTGTAAAAGGAACACATACACTTGAGCATCTTTTTGCCGGATTTATAAGAGATCATCTAAACTCAAAAGATGTAGAGATAATAGATGTCTCACCTATGGGTTGCAGAACCGGGTTTTATATGTCGGTTCTTGGAACTCCAAGTGAGAAAAAAGTGGCAAAAGCCTGGAAAAAAGCGATGAAAGATGTGCTGAATGTAAAAAGCAAAAAAGATATACCGGAACTCAACATATATCAATGCGGAACATACAAAATGCACTCACTAAAAAAAGCTAAAAAGATAGCAAAACATGTTCTAAAAAACGGTATAGGTGTGATGGACAACAAAAAACTCAAACTTGATCCATCCAAAATAAAATGTGCATAAAAGGTATGCCAAATGTATATAGTTTTACCGCTTGACAGCGACGATACACAAGAAGCAAAACTTACAAAGATAGAAGATGCAAAAATATGGGGACAGATACTTATAGAAGAAGGTGAAGTTGTTGAGATAAACTTCGCAAACAGCTGGGACGGATTTGAAAATATGTCTCAGGCAGCGGTTGTATGTGATGACGGTGAATATGTATGGCCTTTTATAGAGATGAATATGATGGTGCTTGTTGCCCACACACAAAGATATATAGATGATATAGTTGAAGCATATCTTTTTAAAGAGTTACATGAGTTGGCTTACTGAATTATGAAGCTTTTTTTTGAACTTTTCAAACCCGTTATGGGTAACCGCTACCTTTTAGTTACTACAACTGTAGATGATATAGCAAACGGTTTGTATGAAAAGATAAAAGAAGTTGATGGAAAATTTTTTATATCTATATACGGTGAGGGTGAGTTTAACGGGGCAAAAGTTGAGCTAATAGACTCTTTTTCAAAACCGTTTAAATCACCTCCAAGAGATAAAGACAGTATAGTTTTATATGATGTTGTGTCAAAACACAAAATCCCAAAGATGCTGTTAAAATACTCTTATACCGCTTTGGCAAATGCCGCAGAGATAGTTATAGTGGAGAAAAAAAACTCTTTGGATATAGAAAAAATTAAAAAACTGCTTGATGAGTGTGAGTTTAGAGCCGTAAATCATATAAAAGATTTACTAGATGGCTATGATGTTATAACTGCAAAAAAGATGCATATGTGGGGGAACGGTCTTTGAGAAGTGTTATATTTGTATGTCTTGGAAATATATGCAGAAGCCCACTGGCAGAAGCTATAGCAAAAAATGAAGCAAATAAACTTGGACTTGATATAGAGATAAAAAGTGCGGGGACAGGTTCGTGGCATATAGGTGAGAGTCCTTGTGAAGGAAGTCAGAAGATAGCCAAAATTAAAGGTCTTGATATATCTTCATACAGAGCAAAACAGATAACAAAAAAAGATTTGCAAGATTTTGACTTAATCGTAGCACTAGACAGTTCAAACTACAGCGACCTTTTAAAACTGGGTGCAAAAAAAGAGAAACTAAAAAAACTCGGATGTTTCGGATATGAGTGTGAGGATGTTCCAGACCCTTACTTTTTTGACGGGTTTGAAGGATTTTACAAAGTTTATGAGATGATAGAGGTTTGTATAAAAAATCTTTTTAAAGAGATTTTTTCATAATTTTTAGATAAAATTTTTACAAAAAAAGGTTTTTCATGAATATCGCAAAAAATGTAACGGAACTTATAGGAAACACACCGCTTGTAAAACTAAACCATCCATCTGAGATAACCGGTGCCAACATCATAGGAAAATGTGAGTTTTTAAACCCTACTTCATCGGTTAAAGACAGAATAGGGTTTAATATGATAAGAAGGGCTTTGGAGAGAGGTGAAGTAGATAAAGACACAACCATCATAGAACCTACAAGCGGAAATACAGGCATAGCACTGGCTGCAAACTGTGCGGCACTCGGACTGAATCTAATCCTTACCATGCCGGATTCGATGTCTGTTGAGAGAAGAAAGATACTAAAAGCTTTGGGTGCTAAACTAGTTCTAACCCCTGCAAAAGAGGGGATGAAAGGCTCTATAAAAAAAGCAGAGGAGTTAAAAGATGAACTAGGAGATGCTATAATACTCCAACAGTTTCAAAATCCAAACAACCCTGAGATACACGAACTCACAACCGCTAAAGAGATACTAAGAGATACAGATAAAAATATAGATGTTTTTGTAGCGGCAGTTGGAACGGGTGGGACGATAACCGGAACTAGTAAAGTATTAAAAAAAGAGTTGCCAAATATAAAAATATTTGCCGTTGAACCGGAAGCTTCACCGGTTCTTAGTGGAGGAAGCCCATCCCCCCACAAAATTCAAGGTATAGGAGCAGGTTTTGTGCCTGACATACTTGATACTTCTGCATACAGCGAAGTTATAAAAGTAAGCAACGAAGATGCATTTGAGACTGCAAGAATGCTTGCTAAAAAAGAGGGGCTTTTAGTAGGGATAAGCTCCGGGGCCAATGTGTATGCGGCTATGCATGTGGCAAAAAGGGATGAGTTTAAAGGAAAAAATATAGTTACAATACTTTGTGATACAGGTGAGAGATACCTAAGCACAGAACTTTTTAATGATTAGATATTTTGAAACCATAAAGGTTAAAGATGGTAAGATTTATAACCTCTCTTACCATCAAGAAAGATTTTTTAAAACTTCAAATCTTAACATCAACCTAAAAGAGTATATCATACCTCCAACAGATGATAAACTATATAGATGTAAACTAATTTACGATAAAAACGGCATACTTGATGTAGAATTTTTTGAGTATAAAAAAAGAGCACTAAAAAGTTTTAAAATTGTAAATAGCGATATAGTTTATGAAAAAAAATATCTTGACAGAAGTAAAATAG
>WFOM01000052.1 GCA_015488075.1 Helicobacteraceae bacterium
GCGGAACACTCAGCATCATGGTAGGTTGGACTTTTTCAAAAGCTTTTATAAGAACAGTAGGGGTTGGTGTTTTGTCAACATACTTCACAAGTGAGCCGTGAAGAAGAGGTATCAAAAGCCCTACGGTGCATTCAAAAGTATGTGCAAGAGGAAGTATGGATAAAAATACATCTTCAGGTTTTATGGTTACCACATCAAAAGCACTCATAGCATTTGTCGTAAGGTTTTTGTGTGTAAGCATAACACCTTTTGAGTGTCCTGTTGTTCCGGATGTATAGAGTATGGCAGCCAGGTCATCCTCTTTTGGCTCATACTCTTCTTGTGTTCTTTTGATCTTGTCGGCAATCTTTTTTCTAAACTGAGCTATATAGCCAAATCTGCTTAAATCCTCTATAAGTTCAAGATTGTCAAGATTTATTACAAAAGATATGTTTGAGTCTTTGCTTTCTTCTATGGTCTCTTGGTGTTTTGATGATACAAATACACCTTTGGCTTCAGAGTGTCTTAGTATATGATGAACATCTGCAGGGTTGAAATCTGGAAGTATAGGAACTATAACGGCACCCATGGTTGTAACGGCAAAATATGCCACAGCCCAGTTTGGCATGTTTTGGCTTAGAAGTGCAACTTTGTCACCTGCTTTTATGCCGTTTTCTTTTAAAATGTTTACGGTGTGTTCTATTTTTGCCTGAAGCTCACTGTATTTCATATTTTGACCGTCAACAAATCCAAGTGCATCGTTGTGAGGGTATAGTTTGAAAGATCTTTTTATAAGCTGTTTTAATGTATATGGTTTTAAATCTTCATATGGGTATGTCATAGTATTCCTTAGATAATTTTTTATGCTATTATATCAAAAAACTTTCAAATAGTGTGGTAGTATGGAGGGAGATAATGACTATAAAAGATTTTATGACACACAAACACAGAGAATGTGACGAATACTTAAGCAAAGCAGAAGATGCCATAGAAAAAAATGATGAGCAAAAAGCAAAAGAGGAGTATAAAAATTTTAAAAAAGAAACTATGCTTCATTTTGATATGGAAGAGGATTATCTTTTCCCGATGTTTGAAGAAAAAACAGGTATGACACAGGGACCTACACAGGTTATGAGGATGGAACATGCACAGGCAAAAAGTCTGTTTGAAAAGCTTGATGAAGCTATAAATAGTATGGATAAAGAAAGATTTTTTGGACTTAGTGAATCTATGATGATACTGCTTCAGCAACATAATGCAAAAGAGGAGCAGATGCTTTATACAATGATGCAGATGCACCTTGGTGACAGAAACGATGAGATTGTCCAACATCTGATGGAGTATGACCATTAAAGAGATTGTAGTTGATGTAAGGGAGTTTGAGCCTCCAAAACCTTTGCAAGAAGGTATAAATGCTCTTAGAAATTTAAAAGAGGATGAGGTTTTGGTATTTATACACAGGATGAGGCCATGCCGGTTTATACCGATTTTAGACAAAAACGGCTACAGATATGAGATTGTAAAAGATGAAGAAAATTATTTTGAAATGAAAGTTTGGAGTAATTAATGTTTACCGGTTTGACACTTGATCAGGCTCCTCCATACAGGATACCGCTTAGATACTATATAACTTCTGCTGTTTATCTTGTCGTTTTTTCTGTTTTGGAGCTGATGTATCTAAAAGGTGTTTACAGCAGGTTTGAGTATGAACTTATAGCAACCATTCATGCACTTACGATAGGTTTTTTTGCACAGGTGATGTTTGGCTCATCTTTTCAGATGCTGCCTGTAATTCTTGGAACACCTTATGAAAATGTAAAAAGGGATGCAAATATAGTCTATGGACTTTTAAATATTGGTGTGGTTTTGTTTATAGCAGGTTTTTTGACAAATATAACACCATTGATACATACAGGCGGGACATCTCTTCTTATCGGATTTTTGTATTTTGCATATATATCTTTTTCAACAGTGTTTGAGAGTGCAGATAAAAGCGATATAGTCCAAAATTTTGCAGCGGCATATGCGATGCTTTTTATAGCATCTGTTTTTGGTTTTATGGCTATTTTAGGTCATAGCGGAGTTTTTGATGCGGTAAAATTCGGAGATATACATATGGCTTTTATGCTTTTGGGGTATCTTTTTATACTTATAGTTGCCGTATCTATGAAGATAATCCCTATGTTTTTTGTAGCAAAGGAATTTCCAAAAATCTTAAAAGAGAAGTTTTATATCTTAAATATAGTTTTTTTGTTTTTGTTTTTATTTTTTAGGATAGGAAGTGATGATAAATATAAAATTTTTATAATCTTAAGCGCTTTACTCGTTATAGTTTTTTCTATATTTAGTTTAAAACCTGTCTCTTATACAC
>WFOM01000053.1 GCA_015488075.1 Helicobacteraceae bacterium
GAGGAAAGATACAAAGTAAACTATACCATATCTGTTTTTGCCGTTACGGTAGATGACAAAGAGATAGAGAGTATATGTGAGGGTCTTAGGAGAACAGACAAATGTCTTCTGCTGGATAGAAATGTTTTGGCTGTTGTATTTGACTATACGGATTATGAAAGCGGTTTGAAGGCAAGTGAAAATCTGCTTGCCAAACTTGAACCGGTTGTTTTTCCTGCCAAAATCTTTATAAGCACTACAAACTCAATCGATTTTGAAGATTATAAAGAGCATATAAGAAAAACATTTGAGCTTTTGGTATATGAGATAGAAAGCAACATAGATGATGTTCCTTCATCTATGGAACTATAAAAAAATCTCTACGGCTCTTTTTAAATCCTCTTTGGTATCGATACCGAAACTTGTTGATGAAACTTTTACCATAGATATATCAAGATCGTGATACAAAGCTCTTAACTGTTCAAGTTTTTCAACATCCTCTATGGGGGCATCATCCAGAGAACAAAATCTGTTTAATGATTTTTTATCAAATCCGTAGATACCTATATGCCCAAAATATGTTGCTATTTCACCTCTGTTGTATGGTATAAGGCTTCTTGAAAAATATATGGCATTGTGGTTTTTGTCTATAACTACTTTAACAAGATTTGGATCTTTTGCCGCTTCTTTGTTAACGGCATTGTAACAGCTTGCCATTATAAAATCTTTTTTTTGTTCTTTTAAATTTTTGAGTCTTGATTGCAGTTTTTTTATGGTTTCCTCTTCTATGAAAGGCTCGTCTGCTTGGACATTTATAATAAATTCATCATTATCAAGACCTAAAATGTTTGCACATTCGTTTATCCTGTCTGTTCCGCTTTTGTGTGTAGTGGATGTAAGCATAGCATCGATATTGTGTTGTTTGCATACATGTATAATCTCTTCATCATCACATGCTACTACAACTTTGTCCAGATGCGACACTGCTTTTGCAGTTCTGACTACCATAGGAAGTCCGCCAACATCTGCTATAACTTTTTTTGGAAATCTGCTTGACTGGAGTCTTGCCGGGATGATAATCATTTAAAACCTTTTAGTATAATTTTGCTAATTATACTAAAAAAGAGGTTTGATGTTACTTTATCAACCGCAAGATGGGTATTGTTACAACAGTGATTCTGTGTTTTTGGCTGATTTTATAACAAAACTAAATCCAAAAGGTGATATGCTTGATGTAGGAAGCGGATGTGGTGTTGTAGGGCTTTTGGTAGCACAAAAATCACAAAAAATAAATCTTTTTGGAGTTGAGAAACAAAAAGAGTTTATTTTTTTGTCAAATCATAATGCAACAATAAACAATATCACATATAAACTTTATGAAGGGGATTTTTTAGAGGTTGATTTTGACAAAAAATTTGACTATATAATCTCAAATCCTCCTTTTTATCATAACGGGGTTGAAAAAAGCAGTAATGAAATGTTATATAATGCAAGGTATAATGTCAATCTGCCAATTGGCAGGTTTTTTAAAAAAGTAAGTCAGATTTTAAAACCAAAAGGTCATTTTGTTTTTTGTTATGATGCAGGACAGTTTGGTCTTGTTTCTCATGAGTTGTATAAAGTCAAGTTAAATATAGTTGATGCAAGATTTGTGCATCCCAAAGAGGAAAAAGAAGCAAACCTTGTCATGATACATGCAAGAAGTTCGAGTAAGTCTATGGCAAAAGTCCACAGACCTTTGATCCATTTTAAAGGAGATGACTTCAGTGACGAGGTTAAAGAGATATACAAAGATGCAAATACCTGGAGTATAAAGTGCAGGATATAGTTTATAAAGAGGGATTTGACTACGGATTTAATCCATCGGCATGTGAAAGCTGTGAAGGAAGGTGTTGCACCGGAGAGAGCGGCTATATATATGTTAACAAAGCCGAGATAGAAAGAATAGCAAATTTTTTAGAGTTAAGCCAAGAGTTGTTTATAGAAAAATATCTTTACAAAAAAGGTTATAAATATTCTATAAAAGAAAGAGAAACAAAAAACGGATATGAATGTATATTTTATGACAGCAAAAACAATGGATGCACTATATATAAAGCAAGACCGATACAATGCAGAACATTTCCGTTTTGGGACTATTTTAAAACAAACAAAGATGAATTAAAACAGGAATGTCCGGGGATAGTAGATGAATAAGATTTTATTTTTGGTTTTTGTAATATTTTTTGCAGGATGTTCTCATAAAAAGATTTCCGTATCTCAAAAAGCATTTGACAAAGAGGATGTGTATATAGTCTATGCACTCCGCTCAGAAGAGATAGGAAACTACTCTACAGCCGCGATGCTGTATGAGAAAATGTTCAATAAGTCCTCAAAAAAAGAGTATCTGTATAAATCTGTAAAAGATTATATGTATGCAAAAGAGTTTGATAAGGCTTTGGATATATCAGACAGATATCTTGAAGAAAATCCTGATGACAATGAGCTTCTAAGGTTGAAGATACTCTCTTTGATCCATTTGAAAAAATATGAAAAAGCAAAAAAATTTGCAAAAGAGCTTGTTAAAAAGACAAAAAAAAGTGATGACTATATAATAGTTGCAGATATATACTTAAAGCAAAAACAGTATGATATGGCCATAAAATATTTAGACAGTGCATACTCCAAAAATTATGACGAAAAGATACTTGACAAGATTTCCATTATACTTTATCTGAATATGCAAAAACAAAAAGAAGCCATAGCAAGACTTGAAACACATTCAAGAATGTTTGGATGTTCATATCTTATATGCAACCGTCTTGCATCGTTTTACAGCCAGCAAAACAACATAGACGGACTTTTGTCGGTTTATAAAAGATTTTACAAGTTTCATCCTTCAAAAGATGTGCTTGACAAGATAATCAAAATATATCTTTATAAAAAAGACTATATCTCTTTGGCAGAATTTTTGGAAAAAACAAAAGCAAACGATGAGATTTTGTTTGAGATATACACAAGTTTGAAAAATTATAAAAAAGCATACAAACTCGGTTACAGACTTTATGAAAAAACAGGCAACATAGACTACTTTGCAAATGCAACACTTTTTGAATACGAGTCAACCTCAAAAAAAGACAAAAAGTTTTTAAAAAAGATTGTAAACAATCTGAAAAAGGTTATAAAAGAGGATAACGACCCTCTTTATCTAAACTATCTCGGATATTTGCTCATAGACCATAATTTGAATGTAAAAGAGGGCATAAGATATGTTAAAAAAGCTTTGAAAAAGAAACCAAACTCGGCATATTATCTTGATTCTTTGGCATGGGGGTATTATAAACTCGGCAAATGCAAAAAAGCAAATCAGCTTTTTAATAAGATTCGAAAGTTAAAAGACGGAAACGACAAAGAGATTTTAAAACATATCAAACAGGTAAACAAGTGTTTAAAAAGGAACAAAAAAGTATGATACTAGATGATATTATAAAAAAAACAAAAGAAGATTTGAAAAAAAAAGAAAAAGAGTATCCGCTAGAGTGGCTTGGAAGATCGCTTGCATTTAATGCAAGAGCACCAAGAGATGTCAAACCTTATCTTACTGCAACAAAAGATGACCCTTATAGGATCATATCGGAAGTTAAAAAAGCTTCACCTTCAAAAGGTGTTATAAGGGAAGATTTTGATCCTTTGACAATAGCACAAGCCTATGAAAGGGGAGGAGCAAGTGCTATTTCCGTTTTGACCGAGCCTCACTTTTTTCAGGGGAACTTGGAGTATCTTGCATGGATAAGGAGATATGTATCGATTCCTCTTCTTAGAAAAGATTTTATAATCTCAAAATATCAGTTGGTTGAGGCTTTGGTTTACGGGGCTGACTTTGTTTTGCTAATAGCTGCTGCACTAAGCCAAAAGGAGTTAAAAGAGCTTCTTGCTTATACTAGACATCTTGGGATGGAGGCTCTTGTTGAGATCCATGACAAAGATGATCTAAAAAAAGCGATATTTGCAGGTGCTGACATCATAGGTATAAACCACAGAAATCTTCACACATTCAAAATGGATATGGAACTTAGTTTTAAGCTTATACCTCTTATACCAAACGGCAAAATTATAGTGGCTGAAAGCGGTATATATGAACATGAACAGCTTGTTGAGCTTTCAAAAGCCGGAGTTGATGCATTTTTGGTCGGTGAACACCTAATGAGACAGGAAAATGAAGAAGAAGCTTTGAAAAAGCTAAAATTTGGCTAAGAGAGGATACTCTTAACCACTTCGCTTATCCTTTTTCCGTCAGCCTTTCCTGCGAGTTTTTTTGAAGCTGTGCCCATCACTTTTCCCATATCTTTAATTGAAGTTGCACCGACTTCGTTTATGACAACTTTTATCTCTTCTTGTAATTCTTCGTCACTTAGTTGTTTTGGAAGATATACTTTATAGTAGTCTATCTCTGTCTGTTCTTTTTCTATCAGGTCTTCCCTGTTGGCTTTTTTGTATTGTTCTATAGAGTCTTCTCTTTGTTTTATCTGTTTTTGTATAATTTTTATAATATCTTCATCGCTTAATTCTTTTCTTTCATCAACTTCTATCTGTTTCATGGCACTGCTAAGGAGTCTTAGTGCATCTCTTTTTGCTACATCTTTTGTTTTCATGGCTTCTTTTAAGTCATTGCTTATTTTTTCTTTTAAACTCATACTTTACCACCTTTGGAATTATTTTTGCTTAATTATACCAAACAATGGTGGAGAGATTTTAAATGAAAATAATTTTATCAATTTTTATAGGATTTTATAGTATGATCTTTTTTAGCGGTTGCACAGCAAAGCTTACAGACCCTGATATAGATTTTAGACCGCCTAAGTA
>WFOM01000054.1 GCA_015488075.1 Helicobacteraceae bacterium
ATATTTAAGTTTTTAAAAAATATAATAAAAATGTGATTGTCTAATAAAAAAGTTTAAAGTAACATTATGACACATGAAATAGAAAACAAACTTGCATGTGTATTGTATTTTACTGCACCTACATGTAATGTCTGCAAAGCTTTGAAACCAAAACTTTTTGAAGCTTTAAACCAAAACTTTGAAAAGTTGGAGATAAGAGAGATAGATATATCAAAAGAGCAGGAAACTGCAGCAAGATACAATGTTTTTTCCATTCCCACACTTATAGTTTTTTTTGAAGGAAAAGAGTTTGTCAGAAAAAGCAGGTATATGAGTGTGGATGAGGTTGTAGCGGAGATAGAGAGAGTTTATAATATAGTTATTGAGGATTGAGAATTGAGGATTGATTTAGTGATAATGATTGTCAATTACTAATCACTACTCACTATTTTCTACCAACTCAACCCTAAAACCTCAAATCTAGCCAAAGGAGCATATATGCAAAGACCAAACCCCATAAATAACGAAAAAGTATTGGGCGATGAGGAGTTTATAGTTTCAAAAACAGATCTAAAAGGCAAGATACTCTACGGAAACAAAACATTTATAAAAATCTCCGGATATGATGAAAGTGAACTGCTTGGCAAACCCCACTCGATATTAAGACATCCGGATATGCCCAAGTTGATTTTCAAATATCTTTGGGACAGGATACAGGCAAAAAAAGAGATATTTGCCTATGTTAAAAATCTTTGTAAAGACGGCAGTTACTACTGGGTTTTAGCAAATGTTACAGCAACTATAGATGGCAACGGAAATATAAGAGATTACCATTCTGTCAGGAGAAAACCGTCAACAAAAGCTATGCAGATTATACCAGATTTATACAAAGAGCTTTTAGATGCTGAAAAGTCAGGAGGTATGGAAGAAAGTGAAAAACTTTTACATAAAATTTTAGATGAAAAAGGAAAAGATTATGACAGCTTTATCTTCGATCTACAACACTAAGCAAAATCTGCTTTTGTATGTAACTTTGGCTTCAGTTGCAGTGTATCTTTTTTTACTTGGGAGCAGTATAGCAGGAGGTGTGGTTGTAGCTCTTGGCATAGTGTCTGTTATACTTGGAAGCAATGATGACGGATGTGAAAAGATATTTAATGACACTCTTGTGAGACAGATAAGAGATGTGCTTGTAAAAGCAGGAGGTGGAGAACTTTCTTGCAGGATTACAAATATACCTGAAAAACATGCACTTTATAATGTATCATGGGGGATCAACGATCTTTTGGATCAGATGGAACAGTTTATGAGAGATACTGCAAGTTCCATACATGAAGCAAGCAACGGAAATCCAAACAGAGATATATTAGAACAAGGGTATAAAGGTGATTTTAGAGCTGTTATACCAGGACTAAACGAAGCAGTTCATTTTATATATAAATCTTATCAAGAAGCACAAAAAACAGAGTTAAGCGATCATTTTAACATAAATTCTCAGGGTGGTGTTGCAAAAGGTCTTTCAATTTTGCAAGATGATATCATAGAAAGTTCACAAAGAGTAAGAGAAATAGCAAAATTAACCCAAGAAACAGCTCAAAAAGCGGTAGAATCACAAGAGAGTGTATCAACAGTTGTTGATAAACTTGAAGAACTTATACACCTTATAACAAATTCAAATGATGCTATCATATCTCTAAATGAAAGGACAAGAGAGATAAATGATGTGGTAAATCTTATAAAAGATATAGCAGAACAAACAAACCTGCTAGCACTAAATGCTGCCATAGAAGCAGCAAGAGCCGGTGAACATGGTCGAGGCTTTGCAGTGGTTGCAGATGAGGTTAGAAAACTGGCTGAGAGAACACAAAAAGCAACCAGTGAGATAGCTATAACTATACAGACACTGCAACAACAGTCAAGTGAAATACAGGTAAATTCTGAAACTATCACAGATATAGCAACAACTTCACAAGTTGATATTCAACAGTTTAAAGATACTTTGTATCAGTTTGCAGAATCAGCAAATATATCTGCTAATCAAGCAAAATTTATTGATGATTCTTTATGGACTACTCTTATAAAATCTGATCATATAGTATTTAAACATCATGCATACAGGGCTATAATGGATTTAAATGAAGAGTTGGCAAACAGTTTTGGAGACCATTATAGCTGTAGAATGGGCAAATGGTATTATGGTGAAGCCAAAAATGCTTTTGGAAAATCACAGGCATATAAAGATATGGAAAAATATCATGCTTTGGTTCATCAAAAAGTATTGGAAACTGTTCCATGTGCTGTGAGAAAAGATTGTTTACACAAAGATAACAGAGATAGGCTTATAAAAAATATGAAAGAGATGGAAGAAGCCAGCTTCAGACTTTTTGACCTGTTTAAAGAGATGGTAAAAGAGGTTAACCCTGATATCTCATAAAAGCAACTATAGCAGCTGCTGTTGCTACATTTAACGACTCAACCCCTCTTTGAAGAGGGATCTTTAGCGAAGTGTTGCATAACTTTTCCACACCTTTGCTAACACCTTCGCTCTCATTTCCAAAAACAAATATGGTTTTGTTTTTTGGTTTGAAGTTGTAAATATCATCTTTTGCATAAGAACTAAGGGATACTGTCATGACATCATCCATATCTTTTAAAACATCTTCAAGAGTTTCACAGTGATATACAGGCACTTTGAAAAATGTTCCGGCACTTGCTTTTATGACAAGAGGAGATATTTTGGCAGTATTTTTCTTTGGGATGATTATACCGTCAAACTCGCTTCCTGCAACTACCCTTATAATCATACCAAGATTTTGTGGATTTTGGATACCGTCAACTGCTATTAGTTTATAGCTTTTTAAGTTTTTTATCTCTTTGGCATCTTTAAAAGTTGCAGGTTTTGTATCTATTGCCACACCCTGATCCTGCTTGGCATTTTTGCTTATTCTGCTTAGCTCTTTTTTGTCATGATAGAGTATCTCTATACCTCTGTTTG
This sequence comes from Helicobacteraceae bacterium, assembly GCA_015488075.1. Classification (GTDB taxonomy): domain Bacteria; phylum Campylobacterota; class Campylobacteria; order Campylobacterales; family Sulfurimonadaceae; genus S012-15. The sequence goes on from WFOM01000054.1 coordinate 2,975, forward strand.
TTGCTAGGTTTATGATCTTTTTTATCTTGTCGTCAAACCTGTTTGTTTTGGCAAGATGTAGTTTGTAAACATCTATACTCTCATCTTCTAAAACCTCTTTTACAACCTGTCTTCCGTATAATGTCAAAAGCGAATTGAAAAACTCTTTTTTTTCTTTGTAACTATTCTTTGATTTCATATATTATCTCTTGTTTGTTTTTTATATGTTTTATCTCTTTTATGACAAGGTTTGGTATATCCAGCTTTTTTAAATCATCTACAGTTTTTATGTTATGCAAGGCACACTCTTTTAAAACTATACCTCTGTATGCTTTTGCAAAATGGCTTACGATTTTGTCATTTTTTAAAAATTTCAAAGTGGTATAGTTTTGTTTTATCTTATAAAATTTTTCATAATAACCGGCTCTTAAGTCAAGTATATCTTCATTTTCTATCTCTTTTTCAATCAAATCAAAAAATACTTTTTTCTGATAAAACACTTCAGGTTTTATTCCTCCTATATCGTTTCCCTGCTTTACTTTATATAAGGGGATAGTATCTTTTGCTCTTATAGCTCCAAAAAGATTTGAGAAAATCAAAGTGTTGTTGTCTATATACTCTTTAGCATCATCGTTTAAACTTTCATATTTGAGGTATTTAAAAGCAACACCGCTGTATCTTTGAACAGCCTTTAGTAAAGGCGAATCAAAAATATCCACAAGATACGGTTCTAAATCTTTCTCTTTTTTTATACCGAAGAGTTTTTTTATATTTTCAAGATTTTTTTCCTCTATAATCTTTTGATATCTATACAGTATCTCTTTTCTTATTTCTGTTCCGCCCAAAATATTTATCTCACTGTTTTCTCCGTTTGTTCTTTTTTCTTCACTTGGCGAAAAAAGTATCTTCACATAATATCCTTTAATTTTTTTTGTGGTATAATGACTTAAAAAAAAGGGGTAAGCATGAAAAAACTTACTATTATAAGTGTAATTTTATCATTTTTTTCACTTTTGTATGCTGATGTATTGGGTGAGGTAGTCAAAGTTAAGGGTATAGTAAAGGTAAAGCATAAGGACAGCATAAAAAAAACAAAGGTTAAAAAAGGTTACAAGATACAAACAGGTGATATCATTTCAACTTACTCCAAAGCATTTGCGGTTATAAAACTCAAAGACGGTTCAGATATAGTTTTGGATGAAAAGTCCATACTGAGCTTTGAAGATAAAAACAAACTTGCACAAAACAGCGGTAAAATATTTTACAAGATAACAAAAAGAGACAGAAAAAACGGCTTGAAGATAAAAACAGAGTTTGCCATCATAGGTATCAAAGGAACAACTTTTATAATCAAAGATGACAACACTTCAAAACAGGTTGCACTGAAAGAGGGGCTTATAGGTATAGAAAGTATAAAAGAAGAGTTTAAACTATACAGAAAAAAAGTTTTAGAGGAGTATGAAGAGTATAAAAACAAACAGTTGAGTGAATTTGAAAAATACAAAGCGGAAGCAAACAAACAAATTGCCATCATGACTAAAGAGTTTGAACTTGAATCAGGAAGCAGTGTCAGTTTCGGTGAGGATAATGAAGCTAAAGAAGGTGATATAGACAACGACGAGTTTGAAAAATTTGAAAAACTTTTAGAGTAGACTATGAAAAAACAACTGCTGTATTTTTTACTTTCTTTATTTGTGTTTTTGTTTGTCATGTTTTTAAACATATCAAAAACAGAAACATTTGAGAGTTTTTCTTTAAAATTTAACGATATCATTGACTTTCGACTTACAAAGAAAGAAATATCAAAAGATGTTGTATTTGTAGCAGTTGACGAACCAAGTGTAAACAGATTTGGAAGGTGGCCCTGGGACAGAGAGATACTTGCAAAAGGTATCTCAAAGCTAAATCAGGCTGATGTGGTGATGATGGATATGATATTTTCAGAACCTACATCGGAACAAAAAGATGAGGCTTTGTCTGAAGCATTATCCTCTTTGAATGCAAGTGTATGCGGATTTTTTCTAAGAAAAACCGCAACACAGGATGTAACAGAAGAAGAGATAGACATACTCTCAGATTCAACACTTGATATGCTTCAATCCCAGATAAAAAACAACAAACCGACATTTATTAAAGCAGATTTTGCAGAGGTAAATATACCTGTTGTTATGTCTGGATGCACATTAAACGGCACTTTTACCACAAGACCTTCAAAAGACCACCTGTATAGAGAATACCCCGTAGCAGTTTATTTTAAAGATATGCTTTTTCCGTCTCTTGCCTTGCAGGCTTTGAGGATAAAACTCAACAAAGATATAGAAAAAGTATCTGATAATTCCGTAAAACTCGGTAATAGGGAGATATTTTTAAATGATGAAGGGTTTGTCAGACTAAATTTTTACAACAAAGAAGATTACAGGATTGTTTCGTTTTTGGATCTGTATGACGGTAAAATAAAACCTGAATTTTTTAAGAACAAATTCGTTATTTTGGGTATAACCGAAGTCGGTGCGGGAGATATAGCACCCACACCCATAGGAAATATACCGGGACCTTTGCTACATTATACATTTTTGTCCAACTTTTTAAACAACCAGCTTATAAAAGAAAACAAAACAGTATCGTATATATTTGTATTTGTTTTTGCTTTTTTGCCGTTTTTGGCAACACTTGTTCTAAACAGTGTAGTAAGAAGAGTTTTGCTAAATCTGATTGTGTATATAGTTTCATATATTGCGGTTTTGTATATTTTTCAGACAACATACATATATATAGATATGTTTTATCCTTTGTTGTCACTTATACTTTCTATGATAGCTATAGAAGTGAGTGCATTTAATATTCAGCAAAAAGATGAAAAGTTTCTAAAAGATGCTTTTGGTGCTTATCTTTCAAAAGATCTGTTAAATGAGCTCATACACAATCCAAACTCTTTAAAACTTGGCGGTGAAAAAAAAGAACTCTCAATCCTCTTTAGCGATATAAGAAGTTTTACCACTTTAAGTGAATCTATGTCTCCTGAAGAGTTGATTAAACTTTTAAACAGATACTTTACACCAATGACAAATGCTGTTTTGGAAAACAAAGGTATGCTGGATAAATACATAGGCGATGCCATTATGGCATTTTGGAATGCACCTGTTGATGTTGCAAATCATGCAGATGCGGCATGCAAGTCTGCACTTTTGATGATAGAAAGACTAAACATACTAAACAAAGAGCTTACAAAAGAAAAAATTCCAAACATACATATAGGTATAGGGATAAATACCGATGAAGTGGTTGTAGGGAACATGGGAAGCGATACGAGATTTAACTATACTATAATAGGTGACGGAGTAAATCTTGCTTCAAGGGTAGAAGGTCTTACCAAGCAATACGGTGTAGAGATACTTATAACCGAATTTACCGTAAAAAGGTTAAAAGATGATTTTTTATACAGGAAAGTCGAACTTGTAAAAGTAAAGGGGAAAGAAAAAGCTGTTTTGATGTATCAGTTGCTGGAAAATTCACAAAAAAACAAAGAAATTGTTGAGATTTACAATGAAGCATTAAAATTTTATATTGATGATGATATAATAAATGCAAAAAAACTGTTTAAAAAACTTGTTGATGAATATGATGACCCTGTTTCAAAATACCATCTAAACAATATCTCCAACGGACATAAATGGGGAGTTCACAAAATGACAACAAAATAGGATATAAAAAATGTATGATGACAACGGAAAACCTATAAAAAGTTTGAGTGCCACAGAGATACTTGAACTTATATTTAAGTATCTTACAGAACTTTCCAAGTTAAGAGACTATGATGACATACTTGAAGTTCTTGCAGACATGGGAAGAGCACTTACAAGTGCCGACAGATGTTCGGTATGGCTGGTGTCCGATGACAAAAAAACCATATGGACAAAAGTTGCACACGGACTTGATGATATTATAGAACTTCCTATAGACTCTGGTGTCATAGGTCATGCCATAACAACAGGTGAGAGTATTATTATAAAAGATGCCTACAGCGACCCGAGATTTAACAAAGAGATAGACAAACTTACAGGATATATAACAAAGTCTATCATGGTTGTTCCGATGCATGACAACGAGGGAGAAATTATCGGAGCATTTCAGGTTATAAATCATCTTGGCTCAAAAGGAGCATTTGACAAAAGAGACCAGGAAAGACTTACACTTGCAACAACATATGCCGCAGAGAGTCTTATATCTGCCAAACTCACCAAAGAGATACAAGATACCCAAAGAGAAGTTGTTTTTACCATGGGTGCTATAGGTGAGACAAGATCAAAAGAGACAGGCAACCATGTAAAAAGGGTTGCTGAGTATTCCAAAATACTTGCACTTGCATACGGACTTGATGAAGAGGAAGCCGAACTACTAAAACAGGCAAGCCCTATGCATGACATCGGAAAGGTTGCTATACCTGATGAGATTTTAAAAAAACCGGGCAGGTTTACAAAGAGTGAAAGAGAGATTATGAACACTCATGCAGAGCTTGGCTATGAGATGATAAGGCATTCAAACAGACCGCTTTTAAAAGCCGCATCCATAGTGGCATACGAGCATCATGAAAAATGGGACGGCACAGGATATCCAAGAGGTTTAAAAGGTGAGGAGATACATATATACGGTAGGATTACCGCCTTGGCAGATGTTTTTGATGCACTCGGAAGCGACAGAGTCTATAAAAAAGCATGGGATGATGAAAGGATATTTAAACTTATAAAAGATGAAAGAGGAAAACATTTTGATCCAAAGCTCGTAGATGTATTTTTTGAAAATCTGGACAAGATTTTGGATGTAAGAGAAAAGTTCAAAGATGTTTTTGAAGAAAAGATTCCAAAAATAGAAAAAGACAAAAACAGTGTTCAGGTTTTGGGAGCTTACGGAACAAAAGCAAAAGGATTTGGCACAAGTTCTTTCCTGTTAAACGGTAAAAATGTAATTGATGCCGGAAATATTTTAGAAACACTTGAAGAGTTCAGTGTAGATTTGGAAACAATCTGGCTTACACACTCACATCTTGATCATATTTCAGATATAGCATATATACTTGACAATTACTACACAAATCTGAAATCACCCATAACTATAGCAGGACTTGAAGAAACCATCCAAGCGATAAAAGAAAATTTATTCAATGACAAAATATGGCCTGATTTTTCAAAAATACCTCTTGAAAACGGAAGCAAAAACTGTATAGAGTATAAAATAATCTCTCCAAAAGAGAGATACAAAATATCTGATGATGAATCTATAGAAGCTTTTCTAACAGATCATACCGTAAAAAGTTGTGGCTATATATACACTAAGAAAAACTCTTCTATACTTATAACCGCAGATACTCTTGATATAAAAAACATACTTGAACTCATCAATGAGAGAGAAGATATAACATCTGCAGTTTTTGAATGCTCCTTTCCAAATGAAGAGGAAAAACTGGCTGTTGTTTCAAAGCATCTTACACCAAAGATGTTGTTTGATGATTTGGACAGATATCTAAAAAGAGATATAAAAATATATATAAATCATCTAAAACCGGCATTTCTAAATCAACTCATAGGAGAGATAGAAGAGTGCGGAAGCAAATATGACCCGGTTATTTTGACAGACAAAAAAATTATAGAATTTTAAAAAAAACTCTTGACAATTAAAAAAAAATCTACTATAATTTCGGCTCAATTTAAGGGATGACCTTGAATGAGTTGCCGCAATAGCTCAGTTGGCTAGAGCAGCTGATTTGTAATCAGCAGGTCCGGGGTTCGAGTCCCTGTTGCGGCACCATTTGGATTTACAAATGTTCTTTGTGTGGTGAGGTAGTCAAGTGGCCAACGACGGCAGACTGTAAATCTGCTCCCTATGGGTTCGGAGGTTCGAATCCTCCCCTCACCACCATTAAAACATTATCTATGCGGGTGTAGCTCAGTTGGCTAG
>WFOM01000055.1 GCA_015488075.1 Helicobacteraceae bacterium
GATTTCTGATATATTTTGAATCTATTTTTATATAATCCACATCAAGTTCCAGCAGTCTTTCAAAGTTGGAGTATTCTGCTCCAAAGTCATCTATGGCTATTTTGAAACCCTCTTTTTTCAGTTGTTTTAACTGTTTTAGATTTTGTTCTTTTGCTTTGGCACTCAAGCCTTCCAAAATCTCCAGTATAACCCTGTCATGATTTATGTTGTATTTTTTTGCCTGTGTTTTAAGATATCTTAAAAGGTAGTTATAGTTCAAATCATCTTCGGTTATGTTTATGGAAAACTCCGCATCATTGTGAGACATCACTTCAAAAGTTTTTGAAATCATTACCTTGGTTATCTCTGTCAGCAGACCAAAATGTTTTGCGGCTTCCAAAAACTCAAAAGGAGAAATGGTTTTTGAATCTTTTTCAAGTCTTACCAAAGCTTCGTATTTGTCTTTTTTTTCTCCGAAATTGCTTTGTATTTTTTGAAAATACGGAACAAACATATCTTTTTGGATGGCATCGTATATGAGAGTGTTTGCTTTTATAAATCTGTCTTTGTCGTTTTTAATCGGTATATCTTTTTTGTCATTAAATATATGATAGTTGTTTTTACCTTTCTCTTTTGAAATTTTCAGTGCCAAAGAGCTGTTTTCAAAAATATATTTTGAAGGGTAAGATGCACCGATGTTTAGAGATATGTTTAAGACTATACCGTCAATCGTGAACGGATGTGTTTTAAAATATCTTTGTATCTGTTTTATCTCTTTTTTAAGATCAACAGCTTTTTCATAAACCAGAACAAACTCGTCAGAATTGACTCTGTAAGCTTCTGTGGCATTAAATTTGTTTTTTATGGTTTGTGCAAACTGTCTTAAAATTTTATCTGCAAAAGATATGCCGTAAACAAGGTTTATAACGGAAAAGTTGTTGATATCAAGGTGTATGACGGATATCTTATGTGCTTTGTTGAGTATATCCTGGTTTAACTTCAGTTTGTTGTATAACATCGTAAGCTTGTCATGATAAAGAAGAAAATCCACTTCCCTTTGTGCTTTTCTTAGCTCGGTTATATCGGTAAATATGGCAAGATAGTTGACTTCGTTTTCTTCGTTTACTATTTTGTTTATAACCATAAACTGATTAACAAGTCTTCCCTCTTTTGATTTGTTTATAAGTTCACCGCTCCATTTTCCTGTTTTGTCTATCTCTTTCCACATTTTTTTGTAAAATTCTTCATTTTGTAGACCTGATTGTAATATATTTGGATTTTTACCTATAACTTCTTTTGCACTGTATCCGTAAATATCTTCAAATGTTTTGTTAACTTCTATAATGTTGTTGTTTTTATCTGTAAATATAATCCCTTCACTTGCTTGTTGCATTGAGTCTTGTAGAAGTTGCAATCTTGATTGGTTTTGTCTATTTTTTAAAACTATACTGATGATATGTGATGCGGTTTTTAAAAAAAGTTTGTGAAAATTGCTCGGAACTTTATGCTCAAACAAAGATAAAGCAAAACTACCTATAGCATTGCCATTTTCATCTCTTATAGGCATAGACCAGCAAGAGCGAAGATTAAAAGCTTCTCTTATATCACAAGCATCTTTCCATCTTATATCTGTATCGGTATTTATGACATACTGTGGTTCGTTTCTGTATAAGGCATTTGGACATGAACCGTTGTAAGGGGAGGGTTCTATATTTTCAAGCATATACCATGAATCTTTCGGTATAGACGGAGCAAATTTCAGACTTAAAAGATTTGTTTCTTTATCTAACAGCATTATAGATGCTACAGTATCCGGGAAGAGCGATTCAGCCATTTTGCAAAGATTGTTAAGTATATGGTGATAGCTTTCGTTTTTGGCTATCATCTCCATAATGGCTTCTTGAAAACTTAAAACATCTTCATATTGTTTTGGAGTTACTTCCACTTCCTTGGGCTTGTCTGTAAAAAACATAAAAAATCCGTTTTTTATTGTATTTTACCATAAAGAGAGTGTTTTGTCTATCTCATTCCAACTTAAGTCATTTTTTTTTGTTTTATTTAATAATATATGTTCTATGTATCTTGCAAACATATCTGTTTCTATATTAACTCTTGTAGATTTTTTATATGTGCCAAAGACTGTCTCTTATACACATCTGACGCTGACGACGATCTTACGCGTGTAGA
>WFOM01000056.1 GCA_015488075.1 Helicobacteraceae bacterium
GTTTTATCTGCATAAGAATCGCTATGGTATCTTTTATAAGTTTTCTTTTTTGCATTGTTATGTTTAGGTTGTTGCTGTCTCTTAGAGCATTGGCATACTTTATACCGTAGTATATCCCTCCGCTTCTAAAGACAGACTGGTTAAAATTTATGGAGTAGTTTTTTGTTGTCTGTTCATTGTTATAGGGGTTTGATTTGTTATATCTGAAGTTTAGCTGAAGCGGAGATATCCATGAATCTCTTAACTTTTTAGACTCCACTTCATTTTTTTCATACTCATACTTGAAACTTTTTTGTTTTATATCCGATAAATACTTGTTCAAATCTTCATTTGCAAAAGATATACTAAAAAGAGCCAACGGTATTAGATAAAGAGTCAAATGCTTCATCTATCTCCTTTTTTGTTATAGTAAGAGGCGGCAAAAATCTCAATGTATTTCGTCCAGCTTTTAAAACCATTACACCGTTTTCTCTTGCTTTGTTTATAACATTTGTTAAAGTATCGCCGTCTTTGCATCTAAGACCTGCCATAAAACCGATACCTACTTTTTTTATAAATTTATCTTGATTATTGCTGAAAAAATCTTCCAGTTTTTCATTAAAATACTCTTTAATCTCATCCAACTTGCCGCTTTTTTTATAGTCATTTAGTATATCTACAACTTCTACAACGGCAGTTGAGCTTAGATAATTTCCACCAAAGGTTGAACCGTGATCACCCGGAGAAAATATCTCTTTCAGTCTTGTCATGACTATCCCGACCGGAACTCCTCCCCCTACACCTTTTGCAAGTGTTATGATATCAGGCTCTATCTCATAAAGGTTTGAAGCCAAAAACTCACCTGTTCTGTAAACACCTGTTTGAACTTCATCAACTATAAGTAGTATATCTTTTTCTTTTAAAAACCTCTCTAACTCTTTTACTTTTTGCCTATCAAGCGGCTCTACACCGCCTTCTCCCTGAACAAGTTCTATCATAACAGCAACTGTATGATCATCTACAAGATTTTTTATATGATCTAAATCTTTGGCATATACAAAACCGTCTGGAAAAGGTCCAAAATAGTTGTGCATATCAACCTGTCCTGTTGCTTTTACCGTTGTTATGGTTCTGCCGTGAAAAGAGTGATCAAGTGTTATAATCTTGTATCTTTTTATGTTTCCGTCTTTGTCTGTGCCGTATTTTCTGGCTATCTTTATAGCACCTTCGTTTGCTTCAGCTCCACTGTTTGCAAAAAAACATTTCATATCATATCCACTTGTCTCTACTACCGCTTTTGCTGCTTGTGCCTGTGGAGTTATATAGTAAAGATTTGATATATGAAGTATATCTTTAGCCTGTTTACACAAAGCATCACTGAGTCTCTTGTTGGAATGTCCTACACTTACAACACCTATACCGCTTGTGAGATCTATGTATTTTTTACCGTTTTTGTCATAAAGTGTGGCATTTTCACCTCGGACAAACTCGACATCCGCTCTTGCATAGGTGTTTAGTATATATTTTTGATCCAACTCTTTTGTATCCATTTTAAACCTTCTTGATTTTTACTTTTTTATCATGATATACTGCAGTTTTTCCAAGATACGAATGGTATGACGGTGTAAGGTTGTTTATACCCGGTGTTCCTGCATAGATCAATACACAGTCACTTCTTAATCTGTCATCATTTTTGACTTTTAATCTGACTTCACCTATATCGTTGTAAATGATCACTTCATCATTATCTTTGTATCCCAAAGATGGATGAAGAAAAACACAGCTTTGTCTGTTAAACTGTGAGTTTAGAGATGTTTTTGATTTTGGAGTTATCAAAAACAGTGCATCGTCATCGTTGTCAAGATTTATCTCTATATCAAGTTCATCCAAGAACAAAAACTCACCGTCGTCTGTATCAAATCCCTCTTTGTATGGAATCTCTTCCCTTTTTTCAACTTCTGTGATACCGTCTATGTTTGTTACAGAAAAGTTTTTAAAATGTTTTATATATTCTTCTTCACTTTTTAGCTCAATCCCGAACTCATCACACAAAAATTTTGCCAAATCATACTCGCTTATACCAAAGTCAACATCTTTTATCTTTGGCATATCAAGCATGGCATTGTGTGAGTATGATGTTCTTATATCGTTCTTGGCAAAAAAAGGTTTCGCAGGTATGACAAGATCAGATGCACTGCTTGTTTCGTTTTCATACAATCCAAAATAAATCCTGTTTTGAACTTTGCTAAATTCCTCTTTGACCGTATTTGAATCCGGCATCTGAGAAAGCGGATTTGCATTATACACAAAAACACTCTCATAGTCATCAAACTTTACATTTACTTTTGAAACTTTTTTGGCTTTTTTTGTATCAAAAGGTGAGTCTATCCCCTCTTTTGAGTTTCCAAGATAAGCCACACCGCATCCCTCTTTTCCAAAAAGTCCACGAGCTACCGCAAAACCGTCTATGGCTCTTAGAACATCACTTCCATGTCTGTATCTTTGAACTCCAACTCCAACTACTATTGCAACCTTTTTATCTTTTATAAAATGCAAAAAGTCACCTATATCGCCAAGTCCCACACCTATGCTCTCAAGTATAGCCTTTATCCTTATACCCTGCGTAAACTCATAATAATCCTCAAAATCACTTGCAACTCTCTCAAGACACTCCTCATCACAGCTTCCTTCTATATGTAAAAATCTGGTTAGCAAAAGTGCAAGATATATGTCACCTCCGGGTTTTATCTGTATGTGCAGATCTGCCATTTTGGCAACATCTGTTTTAACAGGGTCTATAACTATGATAGTTTTGTTTTTCAAAAGCGGTAACAGATGGCTTGATGTATGGTGAGGGTTTCTCCCCCATATAACTACAACCTCAGACTTTTCTATCTGGGACAGAGGCATATTTTTGTTTGAGCCTCTTCCTTCAATGATGCCTACCTCTCCTGCACCGTCACACAGGCTTCCGTCAGTCAAAACAGCTCCATAACTTCCGAAAAAATGCTCTACCACTTCTTGCATAAGTGCAAAATTTCCACTTCCTTTATAACAAAGCATCTTTTCTTTCGGAGTTGATTTTACTATGTGTTTTAGTATATCCAATGCTTCATCAAGACTTATTTCTTCACCTTTGTATCTTGGCTTTTTTATAAAATCCTGTTCTTCAAAGTGATTCATATGCGGACACAAAAAACCCTGTGTATGACCTCTTTTTGAAGGATAAATCTTATCATCATATATAATCTCACAGGCATCATAACAATCAAGCGGACATGCGGTTATCTTACTCATCTTTAAACTCTACCTTAACAAGTTTTGAAAATACTTCAGGCGGATTTACAACTATATCCACCCTGTATTTTGACAGATTTATACTGTCTGCTATATTATAAACTCTTGAAGGTTTGTAATTAGTTTTTTTTCCATTGATATATATAATCTTTTTGTTTATGTTTTTTAATTCGTCCGCATCAACATATATGCTCAATAAAGCTTTAGAAATATCTGCAACTTTTACCAACGGTGTAGAGGGGTTTACTACCTGGTTTGTCCTTACCATAATCTCATACAAAACAAACCCTTTTGCGGTTATGGTTTTGTCTTTTATCCTTTTTTCAAGCATCGCTTTTTTATACTCAAGATCAAACAAAGCAGAGTTGAGATTGTCCAGTTCTTTTTGTGTGTTTATAATCTGGTTTTTTGTATTTACTATGTCAAAAAAGGTATTGTCTTTTTCTATTTTTGATTTTATACTCAAATCTTTTATACTGTTATAGTTTTGAAGTTTTTTTTCAAGACTTGTTTTTAAATTTTTTATAAGTTCCTCGTCAAGTTTTATACTCTGTTTTTTAAGTTTTATATTTTCTATGGTGCTGTTTAATTCTATCTTGTCCAAAGTATCATCTATCTTTACAACAGGTAATGATGAAAGCTTTTTCCCAAGTTTGTCATAGTCGCAAAACAGAACTTCTCCACTGACATTTGAGGAGATTGTTCTTATCTCGTAAGGCTCTATCTTTGCATAATAAACTTTAGAATACAAAGCGGAAAGGAAAACAGATACCATTAAAAAATATTTCAACTTTATTCCCTTTTGTGCTATAATTTTTATAACATTTTACCATTACATCATAAATAAGGCTAAAATATGTCTTTACTCGACAATATAGATGCTACTACTCAGCTTGCACAAAACAATGAAGTTCAACTGCTGGTTTTTAAAGTAAGCAATGATGAAAGTTCATCATACTATGCCATAAATGTTTTTAAAACCAGAGAAGTTGTAAATGCAAAAGATCATTTTTTAACCCAAATACCGGGAGCAAATCCTTTTCTTGAAGGAACTATAGTTTTAAGAGGTATCCAGATACCCATACTTGATTTGCCAAGTTGGCTTGGAGTCAATCTTTCAAAAGAAGAAAAAGAAAGCTCCAAATTTCTTATATGTGATTTTAACGGTGTCATGATAGGTCTTAGGATAGTTTTGGCACACAGAGTTGTAAAGAAAAACTGGAATGAACTGCACTCACCTGATAGCTACAGAACAAAAGACGGAGGTGTGGTTATAAATGACACCAGACTTGAAGACGGAAGTTTGTGTCTTGTTCTTGACTATGAAAAGTTTTTGTCAGAAGTTTTGCCTCAGGCACTCGTTGACATTGACAGTGAAGTTGAGAGGATAAAAACAGAGATAAAAATACCGCAAAAACTTCAAAACGGAACAGTTTTAATAGCTGAAGATTCACTGACCGCACAAAATCATCTAAGAGCAATATTTGAAAAAGTAGGACTAAAATACAAGATATTTGAAAACGGAAAAGAGCTGATAAACTACATAGAATCTTTGGAAAACAAAGATGAAATACCTGCTATCATAACAGATATAGAGATGCCTGAGATGAGTGGATTTACCGTTATAAAAAGACTTAGAGAAGACCCTCAGACAAACAACATACCTGTCATAGTAAACAGTTCAATGACCGGAGATACCAACAAAAGAGAAGCAAGAAGTCTTGGAGCAGACGGCTTTATAGACAAAACAAAAAGCCACAATGTAGTTCATCTTATAGTAGATGCTATGAAAGAAAAAGGTTTAGAGTAACTCTAAACCCTATTTAAAGATAGATATAAGAACACCTGCCGCAACAGCTGAGCCTATAACTCCTGCGACATTTGGTCCCATAGCATGCATCAAAAGCATATTTGTTCTGTCGTATTCCATTCCGACTTTGTTTGAAACCCTTGCAGCCATAGGAACGGCAGAAACTCCTGCTGAACCTATAAGAGGATTTATCTTGTTTCCAGGGAAAAGATTCATAATCTTAGCCATCAAAACACCTGCTGCAGTTCCTATACCAAATGCCACAACACCCAAAACAAGTATACCCAAAGTATCTGGAACCAAGAACTTGTCAGCCTCAAGCTTGCTTCCGACTCCCAGACCAAGGAAAATAGTAGTAATGTTTATAAGTGCATTTTGAAGTGTATCACTGAGTCTTTCAACAACACCGCTTTCTTTTAGAAAGTTACCGAACATAAATGCACCGATAAGCGGAGTAGAATCAGGCAAAACAAGGATCGAGAGCATCAAAACAACTATAGGAAAAACAAGTTTTTCCATCCTTGTTACATGTCTTAGTGTTGACATTCTGATTCTTCTTTCTTTGTCTGTAGTGAGTGCTTTCATAATAGGAGGCTGGATTATAGGGACCATAGCCATATAACTGTATGAAGCAACAGCAATAGCTCCAAGCAATTCAGGAGCAAGGTGTGTTGCTATGTATATGGATGTTGGACCGTCTGCACCGCCTATAATCGATATGGCACTTGCTTGTTTGAGTGTAAAATCAAACCAGTCAGTATATTGGCTAAGAGCAACCGCACCTACTAATGTTCCAAATATACCAAACTGTGCCGCAGCTCCAAGAAGAGCTGTTTTTGGATTTGACAGAAGCGGTCCAAAGTCTGTCATGGCACCAACACCCATAAAGATTATAATAGGGAAAAACTCGTTTGCAAGACCTGCCTGATAAATAGTATGCAAAAAGCCCTCACCGGCTATGTCTGCCACAGGTATGTTTGCCAAAAGTCCGCCAAAGCCTATAGGCAAAAGCAAAAGTGGCTCAAAACCTTTTTTGATGGCAAGCCAGAAGATTAAAAATGTTATAAGTATCATTATAACTCTTCCGGGACCCTGATAGAACTTTTCTCTGGCTATTTTTTTCTCTCTTTCTTTTGGAGGAAGGTTTGCAAATTTGCTTTCATCAATCTTTGGATTTACCAAAGCGTATATACCTGTGGATTTAAGGAAATTACTTACCATAACCACCATGTCCTGAGACTTGTAGCTGCTCTCTTTTGACTCAGATGAAGCCATTAGATTTGTTGCAGAAAAAAGAACAACAAATACAACCAAACTCTTTAAAAATATCTTTTTCATTTGCATTATCCTATAACTGCTACTAATTGACCTTCGACCACTTTGTCGTTTGTTGCAACATTTATAGACTTGATTACACCTCCTTTAGGTGCTACAACATCTATCTCCATTTTCATAGATTCAAGTATCATAATAACATCACCCTCATTTACACTCTGACCTGGATTAGCAACTATCTTCCATACATTTCCCGGAAGCAAAGCTTTTACTTCTGTTTCTTCACCGCTTACAGCAGGTGCAGATGTGTTTTCGGCAGGTTTTGCTTCACTAACCTGAACTTCTACATTACCTTCAGCTACAGTTACATTAAATTTTTCACCGTTTACAACTACAGTATAGTTTCCGCTTGCCATTTTTTCTCCTTTTGATTCCTCTTTCATATTTGATAGTTTTCTTACATTTACTTCTGCTTCACCTTTTAGGAAAGTTATACCTTTTTCACCGCAGGCTGCAGCTATAAAAATATTTTCTTCTGTTGTTTCTATACCTTCTTCTTTTAATTTATCTTCCCAGTATTTTAAAGACTTGGTTTCATCTTCGTTTGCAAGTTCAAGTGCGGTTTTTGTAGTAGGTTCAAGCCCCAGTTTCTCACTTGCGATTTTAACAACTTCAGGGTCAGGTTCAACCGGAGTTTTACCAAAATAACCAAGAACCATTTTTCCGTAACCCGGTGCTATGGCTTTCCAAGGTCCCTGCATAACATTGTTAAGTGCCTGTTGGAAATAAAACTGTGAAACAGGTGTAACACTTGTTCCGTATCCGCCCTTTTCAACAACCTCTCTCATAGCTTTTATAACTTCAGGATATCTGTCAAGTATACCGTTATCTCTCATCATCTGTGTATTTGCAGTAAGTGCACCACCCGGCATTGGTGAAAACGGTATAAGAGGTGATACCTGTGTAGCTTCAGGCGGCATAAAATAATCACTCAAGCAATCTGCCAAAACCTCTTCATACTCAAGTATATCTTCAAGCTGAAGCCCGCCAAGGTCATAATCCATCCCTTTGGTTGCATGAAGAAGAGTAAGGATGTCAGGCTGACTTGTTCCTCCGCTAACTGGAGATGCCGCAAGGTCTATACCATCGACTCCGGCATCAAGAGCAGCCAGATAACATGCAACAGAAACTCCTGCAGTCTCATGAGTGTGAAGCCTTATATGAACATCATCACCTACAAGCTTTCTTGCCATTTTGATAGTATCGTAAACTTTTTTAGGACTGCTTGTTCCGCTGGCATCTTTAAAACATATACTGTCATAAGGTATACCGCTATCTAGTATCTCTCTTAGTGTTTTTTCATAAAATGCTACATCATGTGCACCTGTGCATCCAGGCGGTAAATCCATAATAGTTACGACTACTTCATGTTTTAAACCATGATTTTTTATACATTCTGCAGAGTATTTCAGATTTTCTACATCATTTAGTGCATCAAAGTTTCTGATGGTTGTAGTTCCATGTTTTTTAAACATTTTGGCATGAAGGTCTATAAGCTCACTGCTTCCGGTATCAAGCATAACCGTATTTACACCTCTTGCCAGAGTTTGGAGATTTACATCAGGACCTACTATCTCTCTGAATCTGTCCATCATATCAAAAGCATTTTCATTCAGATAGAAAAAGAGTGACTGAAACCTTGCTCCTCCTCCAAACTCAAAATGTCTTATACCGGCTTTAAGTGCTGCTTCAACCGCAGGAAAAAAGTCATCCATAAGGACTCTTCCTCCAAAAACAGACTGAAATCCGTCTCTGAAGGTTGTATCCATTATATCTATATATTTTTTTGCCATCTGCTACCTCTTTATTTGTTGTTTTGGTGATGCATAATTGCTGCTGTGATAGCTGCAACTACTTTTGTTTTGTCATTTTTGGTTGTTTGTTGAGTTTCAACATTTTCTGCGGGATGCGGTTCCGGGAAATATTTGTTTATAATGTTTGACATGATATTCATAACAAACACCATAACCACTAAAAACAAATACACTATCCCCATACCAAGGAGCATAAACTTTACACTCTCATAAACAAGGCTTGTTTCTTCCATAAGATTACCTCAAAATTAAAATAGTGCCAAATTATATAAAAACTTTGGTTAAAAATATCTTTTATCGCAAAAGTTTGCTTTTTAAATCTTTTTTATGTTACATTTTTTTTCATTTCTTGTGTATAATTTCAAAAAATCAAAAAAGGATGTATAGATATGAATTTGGACAAAATAGGTTACGGTGAAAATCCAGACAAAGTAAAAGCTGTTATAGAGATACCAAACGGATCAAACATAAAATATGAAGTTGACAAAGAAAGCGGTGCTATAGTTTTAGACAGAGTTATGCACTCTGCAATGTATTATCCTGCAAATTACGGGTTTGTCAACAAAACTTTATCTCAAGACGGAGATCCGGCAGATGTGTTGGTTTTGACAGATTATGCCATGACTCCGGGATGTGTTGTAAATGTTAGACTCATAGGTGTTTTGATAATGGAAGATGAAAGCGGTATAGATGAAAAACTGCTTGCTGTTCCTGTTTCCAAAATAGATCCTACCTATAATGAGATACAAGACATAGATGATTTGCCAAAACACACTCTTGACAAAATAAAAAACTTTTTTGAAACATACAAAATACTTGAGCCTGGAAAATGGGTAAAAGTAAAAGGATTTGAGAACAAGGAAACTGCTGCCAAAATACTCCAAGATGCCATAGAAAATTACAAAGGGTAAAAATGGTTTTTGGAATGTATGAGAGTGAATTTGAAGCATATATGATACTGGGACTCATACTTAACTTTTTGTTTTCTTTTATGTTTGGACTTTATCTTACCAAAAACATCGGTATGGAAGAGATGATAAAAACAATGGGAGAGAAAAAACAAAGTTTTTTGGTATCGCTTTCTATCATCATTCCGTATGCAAAGATGCTTATAATACTTTACAGAGTTGCTATACTGCAGTTCTTTTTTTTAAACAAGGGCTATACCCACAAAGAGTTTTGGATATATCTTACACAAAACAAATCTGAAGAAAAATAGCACTTCCTACTTTACTTTAGTGCTTCTGCAAAGCATGAATTAATCTGAGGGTATTTCCAAAGCCCTCTTTTTGCGAGTTTGGCATTTTTTTGTGCTTTTTTAAAATAATACTTTACAACTTTGTCTGTTTGTCTTGTATCGTAAAAAGCTATCCCTTTGTTAATCATCTCCTCATTGTAGCTTCTTAAATCTTCTATATAAAC
>WFOM01000057.1 GCA_015488075.1 Helicobacteraceae bacterium
ATGCAAAACAACCAAGTTGATAAAATCCTAAATCAAAAAAACAAACTGCTTACCGAAATCTACTTTGATCTGCAAAAATATTTTGAGGAAAAATACGGCAAAGATACCGTTGTTTTTATGGAGATAGGTACTTTTTTTGAAGTGTATGAGGTAAACAACGACGAGCTTAAAATCGGAAAAGCAAAAGAGATAGCAGAGATTTTAAACATCCAACTTACCAAAAAAAACAAAAATATACTTGAAAACTCAGTTAAAAATCCACTTCTTGCCGGAGTTCCTGCTGTCAGTTTTGAAAGATATCTCTCAAGACTGATCCAGGAAGAGAGATACACCATAGTCGTTATAAAACAAAAAGGTCTTCCTCCAAAAGTTTCAAGGTATCTTGCTCAGGTTATATCACCCGGAACAAATTTTGACTATGTCATAGACAACAGTGAAAACTATATAGTCTCACTCCTTGTAGATGAATTTAAAGGGATATACACCATAGGTTACAGTGCCATAGATGTAACTACCGGTAAAACTTTAGTTTATGAAGCCCACAGTGTCAGTGAAGATCCAACTTTTGCACTTGATGAAGTTTTTAATCTTTTAAATGTATATAGGACAAGTGAGGTTGTTTTAACATTTTTAGATGGGGTATATGACCAAAAACATATCTTGCACTATCTTGAGATACCGGATAGATTTACATACAGTATAAACCACAAAAGGGTTAAAGTTGAGTTTCAAAACGAACTTTTTAAAAAAGTGTTTGAGTTAAGAACTCTGCTTGCACCCATAGAGCACTTGGATCTTGAGAGAAGTCCGATGATAACGGAGTCTCTGGCTATACTTATAAAATTTGTTATAGAGCATGATTATCATATAGTTCAAAAACTCTCTCTTCCAAAGATACTAGAAAACACCAAGTTTGTATATCTTGGAAACAATGCCCTTGAACAACTACTGGTGATCTCAAGAGACAAAAAAGAACTTAGTGTCCTAAAGCTCATAGACAAAAGCTCAACAGCTATCGGGAAAAGGCTTATAAAAGAGCGACTACTAAATCCAATAATGGATAAAGATGAGCTTGAGAGAAGATACAACCTTATAGAAAAAGTATCAAACCATACAAGATATCTTGATGAAAAACTAAGAGGTATTTATGATTTGGAGAGGCTTTTAAGAAGAGTTGAAGTAGCAAGACTTCATCCGTTTGAGATAAACCATATATACGATTCGCTTGTAAGCTTAAAAGAGATTATGGCTTATCTAAAAAAACACAAAATAGAAAAAGTCCCTTTCAGTGACTTTGAGATAGATGAGTGTTTAAGAGATATAGAAAATAGTTTCGATTTAGATGTTACAAGAAGATTTACTATAAATACGATTGAAGATAATTTTTTAAGAAGCGGTGTTGATGAGTCTATAGATACTTTAACATCTCAAAACAAAGCACTTCTTGAGAAATTTGAAGTTATCATAGATGCCATAGAAGATATGCTTGAAGCTAAAAACCTTTCATCTAAAACAAACAGGTATGTCTCACTTGGTTTGTTGGATAAAGAGGGGTATTATATATCGCTTTCGAAAAACAGGTTCAGTGCGATAGAAAACGAGTTTTTTAAAAAATCTCTTTTAATAGGTGACGAAAGGGTAGAATTTGATGAGTTTAATGTAAAAAAACTTACAAATACCGTTAAAATTACATCAAACTATACAGACCTGCTTTCAGACAAACTTATGAAAAACAAGGTAAAAATCATCTCACTTGTCAAAGAGAGGTTTGTTGAACTTCAAAAAAGGCTGGACAGAAGATACTCCATACTTCTTGACAGGGTTATAGCATTTATAGCAGACCTTGATGTGGCAGTCAGTTCAGCCAAAGTAGCTGTAATTTACAACTACTCAAGACCTACAATTGTTGAAACAAAAGATGATGAGAACTTTTTACAACTTATGCAACTTCGCCACCCTCTTATAGAAGTTCAAGAAGATGTGGGAGAGTATATACCAAACGATATAGTAATGGGAAACAGAGAGTATTTGGACCTGCCATACCCAAAAACGGTTATGCTTGATGTAAGTGTTCATGACGGAGCAGATGTTTATGGGGTTTTGCTTTACGGTATAAACTCAAGCGGTAAAAGTTCTTTGATGAAGTCTATAGGTATAGCGGTTTTGATGGCTCAAAGCGGTTTTTTTGTATCTGCAAGCAGTATGAAGTTCAGTCTTTTTGAGTCTATATTTACAAGGATAGTCTCAAAAGACAACCTTCTAAAAGGGCTTTCAACTTTTGCGGTTGAGATGCTTGAACTTAAAAATATATTTAACCGAGCAGGTGTAAAGTCTTTGATACTTGGTGATGAGATAAGTCACGGAACTGAGACTCTCTCAGGTGTAGCCATAGTCTCAAGTGCCATTATAAAACTGCACAAACTAAGAAGTTTGTTTTTGTTTGCCACACATCTTCATCAACTCTCAACCATGGAAGAGATAAAAAAACTAAAAGGTGTTGTAGATTTGCATCTAAGTGTGGAGTATGACGAAAAAGAGGACAAACTTGTCTTTAACAGAGTCTTGCAAAGCGGAAGCGGTAGCAGTATATACGGGCTGGAGTTTGCTAAATCTTTGCATATGGACAAAGAATTTTTGGATACTGCAAACAAAATAAGAAAAAAACTTGCAAACGAATTTGATGAACTTGAACTTCTTGTGAAGCAAAAAACAAGTAGATACAACAAAAACCTGTATGTTACCAAGTGTGTCATATGTGGTGCCATGGCAGAAGATACCCACCATATAAAAGACAAAGCATTTGCAAACAAACAGGGATTTATAGGTCATATACACAAAGATGCCAAACACAATCTGGTTCCGCTTTGCAAAGAACATCACAGAGCTATACACGAAGGAAAGATAAAAGTAAAAGGGTTTGTTATGACTTCAAACGGGTTGGAGTTGGATTATGAAGAGCAGTTGTAAACATGTAAAAAATGGTGGAGTGTACCGGGATCGAACCGGTGACCTACACGCTGCCAGCGTGTCGCTCTCCCAGCTGAGCTAACACCCCTTTGATTAATTTTTTAAATTATACCAAAAGAGAGTTTAAATGGAGATTATACAACTTTTTAAATATATGCTGTCAAAAAAATCTGTAACTCCCGATGACGGAGGGCTGTTGGATTTTATCGCAGATTATCTTGAGGGATTTGAAGCTGTAAGAGTAGATAAAAACGGAGTTAAAAACCTTTTTTTATATAAAAAGTTTGGTGAAGGTGATCATCTTTGTTTTGCCGGACATGTGGATGTTGTTCCTCCCGGTGAAGGGTGGGAGAGTGATCCTTTTGAGCCTGTAGAAAAAGATGGATTTATATATGCAAGAGGTGCCCAGGATATGAAAAGCGGGGTTGCGGCATTTACACAGGCTGTAAAAGAAGCAAAAAATTTTAACGGAACACTTTCTGTTTTACTTACTTCTGATGAAGAGGGTGAGGGGATTTACGGAACAAGAGTGATGCTTGAGTATCTAAAAGATGCAGGTTTGTTGCCGGATTATGCAGTGGTTGCCGAGCCTACTTGTGAAGATATTTTCGGTGATGCCATAAAAGTAGGCAGAAGAGGCTCCATAAACGGATATCTTACCATAAAAGGTAAACAAGGTCATGCCGCATACCCGCAAAAAGCTGTAAATCCCGTTCATCAGATAGCTCCGCTTTTAGACAAATTTGCCGGTGTTGATCTGGATGAAGGAGATGAGTATTTTGCACCAAGCAAGATGGTTATAACAGATATAAGAGGCGGTATGGAGGTTACAAATGTAACTCCAAATGAGCTAAAGATTATGTTTAATGTCAGAAACAACACCAAAACAGATCAAGAAAAGATAAAAAATTTTTTGGCAGATATTTTAAAAGGGCTTGATTATGAGTTAAAACTTACTCAAGGCTCATACCCTTTTGTAACATCAACAGATACCAAAGTGGTAAAAAATATAACAAAAGCTATAAAAGATGTAACAGGTGTAGATACAAAATATTCTACAGCCGGAGGAACAAGTGATGCAAGATTTATGGCACCTATGGGGATAAAAGTTATAGAATTGGGTGTAAAAAACGATACTATCCACTCGGTAAATGAAAGAACAACTGCAAATGAGGTAAAATCGCTTTTTCAAATTTTTAAAAGGCTTATAGAGGATTGGAAATGAAAAAGTTTTTATTGGTATTTTTGTTTTCTTTTAGTTTGTTTGGTGTTGAGATAAAGATGCTTCACAGTTATGACAAAGCAAAAAAACTTCAGGAAAAAACAGGTAAAATCATATATGTGCTTATAACAGCACCTGAGTGTCCATGGTGTCACAAGTTTAAAACAAAAACTTTGCCAAACAGACATATATGGGAAAAACTAAACAAACATTTTATACCTGTGGAACTTGAAAGAGGTTTTGACGATATACCTAAAAATCTTTTTAAAAATAGACCAGTTCCAAGGCATTATTTTGTCAAAGATGACAAGATTATATATGATGATCTTGGATATTTTAAATCTGCTATTTTTGATATGATGATGGATGAAGTTTTAAAAGATGCTAAACAAAAATAAACGGAGGGAAAAATGACTTTTACACAGACAAACGATGCACCAAGTGCTATAGGGCCGTATTCTCAGGCGGTTGTGGTAAACGGGATGGTTTATACTTCCGGACAGATCGCACTAAAACCTGACGGTAGTGACGAACTTTTAAAAGAGGATGTTGTTGTTCAGGCGGTTCAGGTACTTAAAAATCTCGAAAATGTTCTAAAAGCAAGCGGAAGCAGTATGGACAAAGTTGTAAAAACAACCATATTTTTGGCAAATATGGACGATTTTGCCGTAGTAAACGAGGTTTATGAAGAGGCTTTTGGTGAGCATAAACCGTCTCGTAGCACTGTTGCAGTAAAGACTCTTCCAAAAAATGCTTTGGTTGAGATTGATGCTGTAGCATTAATTAGTGAGTAGTGGGGTTGAGGATTGAGGTTTGAGGATTGAGATAAGATGGTTTCAAGTGTAAAAGGTGCAAAGCACTGCGAGCTCTCTGCTGAAGAGAACCCAGTGTTAACGTAGGCTTAGGAATTACTTCCTAAGCCGTATTAAAATAAAAAATAGTGAGTATAATTATCAATTACTAATCACAAATCACCATTCACCAACTCTATCACTTATCGTCTCTGTATTTTGATATGCCACATGGCTGATCTTTAGCCGGTGGGTTGTCTCTTAGGTATTCTAGATCCTCTTTTGTTTGTTTTAGTATCTTTTTTTCTAAAAGCAGAGGTAACATTATGTTGTCTTTCTCTTTTAATGAGAGACTAAAATCCATAACCACCTTTTCTACCTCTTTATCTAACTCTTTTAGAGCTTTTTCTATATAATCTAATGACTTCATAGTATCTCCACGATATATACTGCAACAAAAACTATAGCCAAAAAAGCTAATGATGAGATTAAAACTAGCGATGAAACAACTTTCGGTTTGCAGTCATACAAAGATGCCAGATTTACATTTGCAACTGCAAGCGGCATTATAAGCTCTATAAATAAAACACCTTTTACAGTTTTGTCCATATCTGTAAATTTAAGCACAAAAAAAGCTATAATCGGCAAAAACAAAAACTTAAATCCCATAACCCAGACTATAAGTTTTTTACTCATCGCTTTTATGGAATTGCCATAAAGATATATTCCAAAAAGCAGAAGCTGCATAGTCATGGAGGCATAAGCACCCATCATAAGTGTGTCCAGTATGGTTTTTGAAGGTGTATAGCCGTTTAAACTCAGAGTTATGGCAATGAGTGCCGCCCAGAGTATAGGAAGCTTGAAAATATTTTTAAAAGATGTTTTTGCATCAAAACTTCCTCTTGAGTAAAAATAAACTCCAAAAGTATATACTACAAAAACATTCATAAGATTTATGATGGTGGTATAGGGTATGGAATCCTCTCCAAATATGGCTATATTAAGCGGTATACCAAGATTTCCGGTATTTCCTATAACGGCTGCTATTGTTGCTATTGAAAATTCTTTTTTTTCACTGAATATTTTTTTTGCCACAAGGTAAGTAACAGTGACAGAGACAGACACTATGCCAAGGTAAATAAACGGAGCTTTAAAGATTGAGAAATCTATAGGCTTTATAAGAAGCCCCCAAAATGTCAGAAAAACCTGAAGTATATATACATTTAGTATGGTAATGGTTTTGTCGTCAATTTTTTCTTTAAAGTATAGTTTTGAGATATAACCAAACACTATAAAAATATATATACTAAGTATTGAGTAAAAT
>WFOM01000058.1 GCA_015488075.1 Helicobacteraceae bacterium
TTTTTCGTTTTTTTCCCTTATAGTTTCGTTTATTATTTTGAATTTTTCAAGTTTGTCATCTGTGTTTTGTGTTTCATCATAATTTTGTGAAAGCTCTTCAATTTTGCCGTTTAAAAATCTGTCTGATATGTTTATCTTGGATGCTCTGTAGTGTTTGGTTTTGAGGTATAGTGGGATATATGTTTTTGTTTTGTTTCCTGCCAAATCTGTGGCTATTATGTCGGCTCTGAAGTGTTGCTCCTTAACAGGCCATGCCAAAAGAGAAATATAATACCCCTCCTTTTTGTATGGAGTTACTTTGAATTTTTTGCCAAAACTGGTTTTTATATATACATCTTTAAGATTTTCTTCTTTTAATTTGAATATAACCAAGGCACATCCGCCATGGTTGATTTTGTATGAATTTGCCAAGACGGTTACATAAGGTCTTTTTTTGTCAACTTCAAAATCAAATACTTTTTTTACACTGTTGCCGTTAAAAAAGTTCCATTTGCTTGCATCCACAGCTTCTACTATAATCTTTACATCTTTGTCTTTGATGGCATAAGTGCTACTTGGCGGTTTTATATCTATTTCAACTTTTGTTTTTGGAGTTATAAACATATCGCTTTTTATGGTTTTTTCTATTTTTGAACTTTTAAATGTTACTTTATAGCTTTTTATACCGCTTTGGTCTTCAAGTATCAGTTTTTTTGTGGATTTTAGGTTCCAAAAACCTGTGTTGTTTTGTATAACAACTTTTGGAGGTGTTCTTTCAAACATCGATGAGTTATATAAAAATATAAAAAGTGCTATAACAGCTACAAATAAAAACAAAGGTATTATATTTGATCTTTTTTTTCTGTACATCCAAATCCCTGCAGACAAATTTTTTTCAAATATTACCTAATTTTTGTTTTTATTTAACTTATATACATATGCAAGTATCTCGGCAACTGCCGAAAACATACTCTCTGGTATCGGTTTTTCCAGTTCAACTTCCGCATATAGTGTCCTTGCAAGAGGCGGATTTTCAACTATGTGGACATTGTGTTTTCTTGCTATCTCTTTTATTTTCAGAGCTGTATGGTTTACACCTTTTGCAACAACTACGGGAGCCGGGTTTTTTTTCTGGTCATATTTAAGTGCCACGGCATAATGTGTAGGGTTTGTTATAACAACATCGGCTTCGGGAACATTTGACATCATCCTTTTTTGTGCCATCTCCATCTGTTTTTGTCTTATTTTTGATTTTATAAGAGGGTCTCCCTCCATGTTTTTCCTTTCATCTTTTACTTCCTGTTTGCTCATTTTCAGACTTTCAAAATATCTTCTTCGTGTTATTATCAGATCTATAATTGCAAATACAAAAAGAACAAGAAGTATAACCAAAGCAAGTATGACAGATTTTTGTGCAAGCCATACAAGCTGGTTTTTTATATCAAACATTATAACCGTTGGAAGCTCTTTTATGAAACTGATAAAAAACAAAAATCCCACAAACATAGTTACAAACGATTTAAACATTATTTTTATGCCGTCTATGATTTTTTTTATACTGAAAAGATTTTTAAAACCTTTTACGGGGTCTATTTTTTCCAGTTTTGGAACAAGAGGCTCAGTTGTCCATAAAAATCCGAACTGTATCACATTTGCAATCACTCCGGCTATGCCTATTCCTATCAAAACAGGCATAATCATCAAAAAAATCTCTTTAAATGTTACTATGGCACTGTTTATGGCAAAAAGTTCATCTATGGGAGTTCCTATCTGGCTGAAAAACCCTCTTGTAGTTAAAAGCATCTCTTTTGAGATAAATCCAAAAAGCAAAAAAATCAAACCTGTAGCTATAAAAAGAGTTATGATGCTTGATGTGTCTTGAGATTTTGGGACATTTCCCTTTTTTCTGGCATCCTCAATCTTCTTGGGGGTGGCTTCTTCGGTTTTTTCCTGTTCGTCAGCCATCTATTTTCCTAAAGAAGTTTCATTGACAAGTCTATCCATGTTGCCTGGTGGACTGTGCTTCCCGTGCTTATAGCATCAACTCCTGTTTTAGCATAATCCTCTATAGTATCTAGCGATATATTTCCGCTTGCCTCAAGCTTTATATGTGGTGCTGTTTTGTTTCTTAGGGCAACTACTTCCTTTACTTCATCTGTTGTCATATTGTCACACATAACTATATCCACATCTGCCAAAAAAGCTTCTTTTGCTATCTCAATCGTTTCTGCTTCAACCTCTATCTTTGAGGTAAAAGGTATGGCTTTTCTGGCTTTTTTTATATACTCTTTTAAATTGTCTATGGTTTTTAGATGGGTGTCTTTTATCATCAAAGAATCATCAAGTCCCATTCTGTGGTTTGTTCCGCCTCCGCATCTTGTGGCATATTTTTCAAACACTCTTAAGTTGGGTCTTGTTTTTCTTGTATCTAAAAGCATTACACCGTAGGGTTGGATGATGTCAACAAATTTTTTTGTAAGTGTCGCTATGGATGAAGCATGAAGAACAAGGTTTAAAAGTGTTCTCTCACATGCCAAAAGCGAGTGAGAATCTCCGCTTATCTCACATATAATCTCACCGTTTTCAAATGTGTCACCGTCATTTTTAAACCATTTTATATCCAGGTTTTTTAGATTTGAAAGTGTATCGGCATAAAGCCTGCCTGCCAAAACACCACTGCTCTTGGCAACTATTTTGGCTCTGGCATCTTTTTTTTCTTCTACAAGAGAATAAAGATCGCCCCTGCCTACATCTTCATACAGGGCATTTAAAACAAACTCTTCTACACTTCTCATAACTCTAACATTCTCTCCAGTGCAACTCTTGCCCACTTGACCGTTTCTTCATCAACATGTATCTCATTTATCGGATTGCCGTCTTCAATCGCTTTTAGTGTGTTGTAAAGATCTTCAAGGGTAGTTTCGTTCATTGTCGGGCATTCAGGTTTTGTGGAGCTTAAAACATAGGTGTTTTTCTCTCTTAGTCTGTTTACAAGATTATACTCTGTTCCAACAGCTACTTTTTGATCTTCCGGAAGAGATTTTATATATTTTATAAGTTGGCTGGTTGATCCCACAAAGTCTGCCATATCACAAACTTTTGGATCACATTCAGGGTGGACTGCTATTTTTATACCTGGGTATTTTTTCCTGTAAAATTCCACATCTTCCGGGGTAAAAAGCTGATGAACAGAGCAAAAACCGTCATAGCAGATTATATCTGCATCTTTTGGGTCAATATCTTTGTCTTCACCTATAACCATAGATTTAAGACCCATCTGGTTTGCTATGTTTTGACCTAGACATCTATCTGGAACGAAAAGGATTTTTTTACCCTCTTTTAAAGCATTGGTTATAATCTTTTTGGCATTTGCACTTGTGCAGACCATACCTCCCATCTGTCCGACTTTTGATTTGACTTCGGCATTGGAGTTTATATATGTTATAGGGAGTATTTTTTCTTTTGGTATGCCGTTTTCTTCCAAAAATCTGACAGAATCGTCAAAATATATGCTGTCTATCATTCTAGCCATAGAGCAACAAGCTATCTTTGGCATGACAACTCTTTTGTGAGGTGTCAAAACCTTTACGCTCTGTCCCATGAAACCGACACCGCAAAACACCACAAACTCACTGTCATCCTCTTTTGTTTTCATAGCAAGCTCAAGTGAATCGCCTGTAATGTCTGCAAGTTCGTAAACCTCGTCTCTTTGGTAAAAGTGGGCTACTACGGTTACATCAAGTTTTTCTTTAAGTCTTAAAATCTCTTGTTTGTATTCTTCGTTTGTTTTTGGAATCAAAACCATCCTTTGATACTTTTTTAAAATTATAACAAAAGTTTGGATTTACAAAATTAAAAGATGTTTTTACATTTATATAGTTAAGATAAAATTTCATTAAAAAAAGAGGTGATATGGACTTTTTGTTTAACACAAATTTTCAGTTTTTTTTGGCGGCATATCTTATAGGAGGTATCCCTTTTGGTCTTATTCTGGCAAAGATTTTTGCAGGTGTAGATGTAAAAAGTGCCGGTTCAAAGTCTATAGGTGCTACAAATGTGCTAAGAGTTGTCAAGGAAAAAGATCCCAAACTTGCCAAAAAACTCGGTGCCGCAACACTTTTGCTTGATGCTTTAAAAGGGCTTTTGGTTTTGGTTGTAGCAGATAAAATCGCAGGTGTAAGCGATGCTACTCTGTGGGGTATAGCTGTTTTGGCAGTTGTAGGGCATTGTTTCAGTCCGTATCTGAATTTTGAAGGCGGAAAAGGTATAGCAACCGGCATGGGTGTCATGATATATCTTTTGCCTGTAGAAACACTTATAGCACTTGCTGTTTGGTTTGGTATGGCAAAGACAGTCAGAATCTCTTCAGTCTCCTCTTTAAGCGGAGTTTTAACCATACTTGTGGCAAGTTTTTTAATAAAACCGGATATGCCTCATGCACCGGTTATACTTATAGTGTTTATACTTTTTTACAAACATATACCAAATATCATAAGACTTGTAAAAGGGGAAGAGAAGAGGGTTATATGAATTGAGGATTGAGGATTGAGGGTGAAGGATTGAAAAGATACAAGGTTTATATAGAAGATTTGAGATTTGAGTGTATCATAGGGATACTTGATTTTGAAAGAAAAAACAAGCAGGAAATAGTTGTAGATATATCTTTTGAGTATGATTTTAAAGATGATTTTG
>WFOM01000059.1 GCA_015488075.1 Helicobacteraceae bacterium
GTTTCTATATTAACTCTTGTAGATTTTTTGTAGGTGCCAAAGAGGGTCTCTTGTATAGTATGTGGAATTATTGTAAGTCTGAAACTCTCATTATACACTTCATTTACGGTTAGACTAACCCCATCTACAGCTATGGAGCCTTTTGGAACTATGTATGGTATAAACTTTTTATCCACATTTATAAAAAAATCATAGCTGTTACCATTCTTTTTGATCTCTGAGACTTCACCGAGTGTATCTATATGCCCCTGTATTATATGCCCTTCAAACCTATCACCCATTTGCATTGCAGGTTCTATATGAACTTTGTCTTTGTATCTCTCAAGTGCCAAAATCTTTTGGGATTCAGGGCTTAGTTCAACAACAAATCCGTCATTTAAAACTTCTGTAACAGTAAGGCAGGCTCCGTTTACCGCTATACTGTCACCTGTTTTTGGTTTGTATATTGCTTTTAAGGAAAGTTTTGAGCCTTCAAAGCTTTTGACATCTGCTATCTCACGAATCAGTCCTGTAAACATTAAAAAACTATCTTCCCTTCCTCTTGTAGCTGTCTTATGATTTTTTTGGCTTTTTCATGCCCCATAAAGGCAGCTTTTCTAGCACATTCAAGTGCTTTTTCATGATCTTCTTCACATCCAAGCCCGCTGTCATACATAAGCCCCAAGTTATACCAACCTTCAGGCAGGTTTGCTTTTGCGGCTCTGTCAAAACAGATAAATGCTTTTTGGTAGTCCTGTATAACACCCGTTCCGTCTTTGTAAAGCACTCCAAGATTGTTAAAACATCTTGCATCGCCTCTTTTTGCTCCTTCTTCATACCAAAAAGCAGCTTCACTAAAGTTTGCTTCACACCCAAGACCCCTCTCAAGGCGGTATGCTACTTCATACATCGCCTGAACATTTTCTCTGATGGCTGACTCTAAAAAATACTCAAATGCTTTAAACTGATCATGCTCAACTCCGCCAAGGCCGTTAGCATACAAAACCCCAAGATTAAAAAGTGCTATAGGCTCTTTAGCTTCTGCAGCTTTTGTATAAAGCTCAAGTGTTTTTGCTTCATCTGTATCGCACCCGAGCCCCTGTTGATACATATACCCCAAACATGTCTGTGCGGTTGGATTTCCCTCATCTGCCAGTTTTGTATAAAGCTTAAGTGCTGTTTTATAATCCTGTTTGTTAAATGCATTGTGTGCTTCTTGTATATTCATCTTTGTCCTTGTATATTTTCTGTTCTTATGTTTAGTCTGTAGGTGGTTTTGTTGCCTTTTCTTTGAGATTTTGCTTCTCTTATCTTTTTTATGAGCTCCTCTTTTGTTTTTAGATGCTCTTCCCTTTTTAACCACTCATCTCCAAAATCTCTTTTTTCATCGTAGTATATAACTTCCGGAACATAATCTTTAAAAACTTCACTCGCAGGCGGTTTTTTCATAAATACTCTCCATTTATGGTCTAAATATTTTTATATCTATCTCTTTTACTATTTTATAATGTTTGTCGTTTGCAGTAATTAGTGTCAAACCAAAACTTGTTGCAGTTGAAGCTATAAGTGAATCAGCCAGCTGCATACTGTGGCTTAAAAAATACTCTTCCATATAAAAAAGAGCCTTAGCTGAAATCTCTTCAGAAACAAATATGGTTTTGACATCCCAGTTTTTGAAGGTTTGTTGCAAAAGTTTTAGTTCGTTTTTATCTCTCATCCCTTGTATAAGTTCAATATATGTTATACTAGATATACAAAATCCACTTAAACTGTGGATAAGTTCATATGCTTTTTGATTTCCTCTTAGATACCATATCAATACATCAGTATCTATAAGATACTCATATATCAAATTTTCTTCCTTTTCTTAAATCTCTTACATATTTTTCTACATCATCTTCTTTATCACTCCATATACCAAACAAGCTGTCATCTTTTAACTTCTCTGTTTTATCAAAGGGGATAATCTTTGCTTTTGCTTTTCCTCTGTAAGTTATGGTTATATCCTCTTTTTTTTCAAGAAGATCAAACAACATAGATA
>WFOM01000060.1 GCA_015488075.1 Helicobacteraceae bacterium
AATAAATAAGGACTGAAAATGAAAAAACTTTTTTTAATCATAGGAGCTCCGGGAAGTGGAAAAACAACAGATGCGGAGCTTATAGCAAAAAACAACGACAATATAACACACTACTCAACAGGTGATATGTTTAGAGCTGAAGTTGCAAGCGGAAGTGAGCTTGGAAAAACTATAGAGAGCTATATATCTAAAGGTAACCTAGTGCCAATTGATATAGTTATAGACACTATCACAACCGCTATAAAAAAAGCTCCAACTGATGTGGTTATAATAGACGGCTACCCAAGAAGTGTAGAGCAGATGATGGAGCTTGATAAATATCTACAAAATAGTAATGATGTTGAGCTTGTAGATGTTATAGAGGTTGAAGTTAGTGAAGATGTAGCTAGAGACAGAGTTCTTGGTCGCGCAAGAGGTGCAGATGACAACAATGAAGTGTTTAACAACAGGATGAAAGTCTATCTTGAACCTTTAGCAGATATACAAAAATTTTACAAAGATAAAGGTATCCATAAAGTTATAAACGGTGAGAGAACCATAGAAGAGATAGTTTCCGAAATGGAACAATACATCAAATCAAAAATTTAGTTTGATAAGAGCGTTAGCTCTTATCTTTAAAAAATAAGTAGTAAGTTGATGGAAGGATTAATAAGGTAAGAATAGTTGAACTTATAATCCCACCTGTAATTACTACTGCTAGAGGGTATTGTATCTCACTTCCGACACCTGTAGCATATAAAAGCGGTAGTATACCAAAAAGTGTAGTAAATGCCGTCATTAAAACCGGTCTTAATCTT
Source organism: Helicobacteraceae bacterium (assembly GCA_015488075.1). GTDB lineage: Bacteria > Campylobacterota > Campylobacteria > Campylobacterales > Sulfurimonadaceae > S012-15. The sequence goes on from WFOM01000060.1 coordinate 798, forward strand.
AAAAGTGCCGCATCTTTTAGTAGTAGCTCTAACTTAACATCAGGAAATTTTACCCTTAATTCATCTATAAAACTGACTAAAACTATACCGTTTAGTATAGCTATGGCAAATATAGCCAAAAATCCAATTATAGCTGACACACTTAGGTATATATTTGCAATTAAAAGTGCAATTATTCCACCTATAATCCCAAAAGGGACATTTAAAAGGATTATAAAAGCTTTTTTAAGGTTGTTAAATGCGGTATATAAAAGTAAAACAACCAAAAAGATAGTAACAGGAATGATAATCATTAACCTTTTTGTTGCTTCATTCATATTTTTAAAATCACCTGCCCAAGATATATAATATCCTGCCGGAAGTTTGATATTTTGTTTTATAAGCTTATCTGCTTCATCAACAAAAGATGATATGTCTCTATCTTCAACATCCATAGATATAACCATATATCTGCTAAGATTTTGCCTTTTTATAAATGCAGCAGAGCTTACTATCTTAATATCGCAAACATCTTTTAGCCTTACTATTTTGCCGTTGCTGCTTCTTAGAGTTATATTTTTTAAAGACTCTATATCTTTTTTTGCTTTATCTATTTTTGCAACTATACCAAATCTCTTTATACCCTCTATCTTGTAGCTAATCGGCTCTTCACCAACACCGTTTCTAATTATCTGAATAACTTCAGCTACACTTATGCCGTATCTTGAAAGTGCCAAGTAGTTTGGGATGATTTTTATTTGAGCTTGACCAAGTTGTGTTTCTATTTCTACTCTTTCTAAGCCTTTTACTTTATGAAGTATAGTTTGAATCTTGTTTGAAATCTCATCTAAGATTTTTTGGTCCTCACCAAAAATTTTTATGGCAAGCTCAGCTTTAACACCTTCTAAAAGCTCCTCTATCCTCATAGATATAGGTTGAGTCGGGACAAATTGGACATAATCAAATCTTTTTTCCAAATCATTTGTTATCTTTTTAGTTAAGCTTTCTAAATCTTTTATACCCGGTTTTAAAGAAAGAAGTATCTCCATATAGTTAGGTTGTGCAGTCTCCCCTTTTTCGCTTCTTCCTATCATTGCCAAAACTGAGCTAATTTGATTTGGATAGTTTTTTAGTATATATTTTTCTATAGCTTCTGAAGTATCTATAGTTTGAGTCAGAGCAGTTCCAGGTATTGCTATAACTCTATACATAATCGATTCTTCATTTAGCTCTGGCATAAACTCTCTTCCTTGTTGCATCAAAACATAAAAGAGTGCTAAAAAAACTATACTAACCGTGGTTAAAATCAGTTTTGATTTTTTTAGCGATGTTTCAAGTAAAGGTGTGTAAAACCGTTTTATAGATTTTATAACTATACTCTCAGCCGATTTTGTAGGTTTTAAAAAGATTAGTGCTAAAACAGGGATTAAAATTAGTGCTACTACAAGTGAAGCACCCATGACAAATATAATATTTATAGCCATAGGTGAGTATAGTTTTCCAGCTAAACCTCCAAGTGAAAGTAAGGGGATAAATACTGCACCTATGATTAAAACCGCAAATATAACCGGCTTTGAAACTTCGCTTGCAGCTTCCAAAACTATCTCAAACTTATTTTTATCTGGATGATCATGAAGTAGTCTAAAGCTATTTTCTACTACAACTATAGTTCCATCAACTATCATACCAACTGCTATTGCAAGACCACTTAAACTCATCAGGTTTGCAGATATATCGTAATAATCCATAAGTAAAAATGCAATCAAAAGTGAAAGAGGTAAAGATAAAACAACTATAAATGCACTTCTTAGCTCAAATAAAAATAAAAATAAAACAATAGTTACTAAAACTATACCGCTAAGAAGGGCTGAAGTCATAGTATTTACTGCTTTGTGAGTTATCTCGGTTCTGTCATAAATCATATCTATCTTTACACCTTTTGGTAAGGCTGACTCGATTGTCGGAAGTTTTTCTTTAATCCTTTCAACCACTTTTGCAGCATTAGTAGCACTTCTTTGTAGCACCATACCAAAAACTACTTCTTTGCCATCAACGGTTACTGCACCATATCTTGGGGCTTTATCCTCAACTACATCTGCTAAATCTCTTATAGTTATAGCCTTACCTTCAATAGATTTTATAACCGTATTTTTTATATCCTCTATAGATTTATAAAGCCCTGCACCCCTTATAAGATACTGCTCGCGATTAAATTCCAAATATTGCCCACCTGCAACTTGATTTGAGTTTTGGATAGCTTTTATGACATCATCATAAGTTATATGAAGAAATTGAAGTTTTTTGGTATCTATCTTTATAGAATATTGTTTGTCAAAACCACCCCAGCTTACAACCTCTTCAACACCGCTTACAGATTTTAAAAGAGGTTTTATGATGTATTCTTGATACTCTTTTAATTTTGT
>WFOM01000061.1 GCA_015488075.1 Helicobacteraceae bacterium
CCTACTGTGTATGATTTGTGTTTGTTCAGATTTGTCCACAGTTTGTCATCTGCAGAAGATACTTCAGCCTTAAATCCTATAACAGGGTAGTAAAGGTCTGCTTTTGAAACTTTTAGCATACTGTCTGTAATTTTAAGTCCTTCTTGTGCTTTTTGCAGATCAAGATTTGCATTTAATGCTTCTTCATCAGATATATCCGGCATCTTTACGGCTTTTTTTGGAGGGATGATAGACTCGACTTTTTGGTTTAGCAAAAAGCTTATGTATTGATAAAGCAGTTTTTTGTTTGCTTTTAGTTGGGTTATAACTCTTGTAACATCTGCTTTTTTTGCCTGCACTTCAAGAAGATCCACTTTTTTAGCATATCCCTCTTTTATCATCTCTTTTGTCATATCTTCAAGTCTGTTTATATTATCCAAAATGATATTCATATGTGCAAGTGAAGCTTCAAGCATCCCCATATCGTAAAATGATTTTTTAAGTTCATACAGTTTTTCTGTTTTTACTTTTTCTCTGTCAAGAGTTTTTAGTTTCTCCATATTTTTCATTATATCTTCATATGAACTTATCTTAAATCCCGTAAAAAGCGGAACTTCATACTCAAGCTTTGTTTGAAAAAAGTTCTGGTCTTTTGGGTAGTTTAAGTCTTTTGGTTCAACTGAAAGTATATTTGGATTTGTCAGACTAAAATCACTAAATCCAAAATCCCCGAATGTGGCTTTTCTTGAACTTAACTTAAATCCAAAAGCACTAAGAGCATCATCGCTTCTTGCGGCATTTTGAACGAAGTTTAGTTTACCCCAGTTCATACCGCTTACTTCTTTTGTTTTTTCATGTGCGGCTTTTACCTCAAGGTCTGCTGTTTTTATCTCAAGATTTTGACTGTTTAGTATCTCTATAGCATTATCCAAAGTCAGGTTTTTTAAAACTTCAGCCTCCAGATAAACAGTTAAAAATACCAAAAGTAGCACCTTTATCATACTACTCCCCTTGTTTGTTTTTTATAGTTGATATTGTAACATATTTTTATTAATTATGATTATATTAATTTTAAATTATATTTTTATTTAAATAAAACTTTAAGATTTGGAAGAGATTTTGGGAGAATTCCCGCACAAACTGTATTTGTGCAGAGTTTTGTAGAGCTATTTTGAGGTTTTGTCCTGCAGAATCATATCCAACACTTTAAAAACCTGTCTGCTTCCTTCTTCCATCTCTTCAAAAGCATCTATTAGCTCTTGAGTAAAAGGGTTCTCCTTTTTAATCATCTCAAACACTTTTTTTGTTCCGTTGTGAACTACTGAGTGAGGGTGTTCAAGCTCTTTGTAATGTGGAGCATTTGAGAAATGTTCTTTCCCGGCACCTTCATAATACCACTTGCCAAGTCTGCAGTTGTGGTGATCTACAAACTTAAACTGTTCCTCTTTTGTTATGGCTGAGTAGTATGTATTTACTTTCCATAAAACATGGTCAAGTTTTGCCAAAGACATAAATACCCTGTCGTTTCCATATACTACATTTTTGTATGTTTTTTCAAGCTCTTCATGGTTTATGGTGATGTTTTCATTTATCTGTGTTATATATTCGTAAGATTTTTCAACTATCTCCTGTGTTTTTGAAAATTCGTCAGATATGCTTTCAACTTCCTGTTTCATACTTTGAAGAGATATATGGATCTCACTTACTGCTTTGTCTGTTCGATCGGCCAGTTTTCTTACTTCATCGGCAACAACTGCAAAGCCTCTTCCGTGTTCTCCTGCTCTTGCTGCTTCTATGGCGGCATTTAGTGCCAGCAGGTTTGTCTGGTCTGAGATATCTTTTATAAGGTTTAAAACATCTGTTATGTCATTTGTTCTCTCAGACAAACCTCCTACGGTTTGTGATGATTCAATTGATAGTTCCTGAAGGGTTGAGAGTGTATTTTGAAACTCTTCGGTAGTGTTGCTGATATCCTCAAGATTTTCTATGATGGTTTTGGTTGAGACTATATTTTCATTTTGACTTGCTACGGTATCAGCAAGGTTTGTTTGGAGGTCGGCTATATTTTCCCTCAGGTTTTTGGACTGCTTCAGTATAAGTGAGGTTGATATGTCACATTCTGCTTTTGCTTTTGCTATGTTTAGTTCGTTTTCAAGCTGTTTTATCTTTTCTTTTAAAGATTCGTTTTCATCTTTTAGATTTTTGTTTTCTGTTTTTAGATTTTCAAACTCCTCTTTGCTTATCCCGTTGTTATTACCGAAGAACATTTCATACCCCCCCCGTTTGTCAAATTTTTATTATATCGTTCACAATTATAATGAATTAAAAATTAAACAAATATTAAAATTTGTAATATATTTTTGAACATTTTTTATACAATGTTATAATATGCTGAAATTTTACACAGGAGATTTGTTTGTCAAAAGTTTATATAGTTGGAGCAGGCAGTGGCGATGCTGGGCTTTTGACCATAAAAGCAAAAGATGTCATAGAAAAAGCCGATGTGATTTTATATGATAGACTTGTAAACAAAGAGATTTTGAAATTTGCCAAAAAAGAGTGCAGATTTATATTTGTAGGAAAAGAAAAGGGTAATCATCTCGTTCCTCAGGAACAGATAAATGCTCTTTTGTATGAAAATGCACAAAATCATGAAATTGTAGTCCGTTTAAAAGGGGGTGATCCTTTTGTATTTGGAAGAGGCGGGGAGGAAGCAGTTTTTTTAAAAGAAAAAGGTATAGATTATGAGATAATTCCGGGAGTCTCCTCCATAACGGCAGTTTCGTCATATGCAGGCATACCTCTTACACACAGAGGTATAAGTGCAGGTTTTAGGGTTGTAACCGGTCATGAGATGATAGGTGATGAAAAGATAGACTGGAACAGTTTTAAAGATGATGATACTCTGGTTATACTGATGGGGCTTACAAAGCTTGAAGCGATATCAAAAAAACTCATAGCCGCCGGAAAAAACAAAAATACACCTGTGGCAGTTATATCAAACGGGACTTTGGAAAAACAAAGAGTAGTAGTCGGCACTCTTGAAGATATTTATAAAAAAACAGACACTCTTGAGACTCCGGCTATGATAATAGTGGGGAAAGTTGTTGAGCTAAGAGAAAAAATCAGGTGGTTTGACTGAAAAAATTTTTTACCTTTTTACTTAAAAATTCCATCCTTTTTCTGCCTTTTGGCAGGTTGTTTCTGTCGTTTTTTAATTCATGTAAAAACTCTTTTGTTTGTTTTGGAAGTAGTTTTTTGATGTAGTGTTTTAATTCTTTTGCAAATGCGGGTGAAACTCCGTTTGTAGAAACTGCTACCGTTAAGTTTCCCTCTTTTATGTATGAAGCGAAAATAAAATCACAATAATCTTTGTTGTCAACAGAGTTTAAAAGGATGTTAAATTCCTGTTTGTCTTGGTGTATCTGTTTTTGTAATCTTTTGTCGTCAACTGCAGATATAACAATGTCAAAATCTCTTAATACCTCTTTGAAATACGGCTTTTGAATGTATGTAA
>WFOM01000062.1 GCA_015488075.1 Helicobacteraceae bacterium
CTATGGTATCAATCATTAGCTCCTCTTCATCCAAAAGTGAGTTTATTATCTCTCCGTTTGGGTCTGAAAGTATACTCTGTCCGTAAAACTCCCATACTGTTTCATCTTGTGTGTATTTTCCTATGCGGTTTACTCTTAGTATATAAATGTTGTGTGTAAATGCTCTTGTGGTAACCAGAGAGTTCCACCTTTGGTTTGAGTTAAATGTTGAAATGCTTGGGACTATCAGGCAGTCTATGTTTTTTGCATCCAGCATTTCAAAAAAAGTATCAAAATGAAGCTCAAATCCAAACATAACACCGAATTTCAGGCCGCCTTTGTTAAACACCATGGGAGTATTTAACTCTTTTGTTTCATTTGCAAAGAAGCTTTTTTCATCCCAGTGCGGATAGTTTATAAGTATTTGCTGGTAGTAGTATTTTGTAGATTTTGGGGATATTTTTACTATAACTTTGTATGGTTTTTTGTTTTTTACGATAACTAAAGGGGCAATTATGGTGAGATTGTAATCTTGTGCATTTGTTTTAAGGATATCTATATACTGGTTTGACTGTTCGTTGATTATGTCAAGTGAAAGCTCTTTTAGTTCATGAAAAAACGGATTTAGCACATACTCTCCAAGCACCAAAATATCTACCCCTTTTTTGTTTGCAACCCTTATGTAGTTATAAAGTTTAGTGCTGGAAAGCCCCTGTGAATTTAGCTGAAGTGCTGCTGTTTTTATCATGATTCTTTGATGACTTGGACTTTTTGTTTGGCGGTTTCTAGAAGTTTTGTAGCTTCATTAAGCTCTTTTATACCCTCTTCATATGCTTTTATACTCTCAGCCAAAGTAATATCCGGAGATTGCAGTTTTTCCAAAATCTCTTTTGCTTTTTTTATCCTGTCTTCAAAATTTATCTCATTTTCCATCAAGCACCTCTTTTATATAATCTTCAAACAAATCCAACTCAACCAAGAAAGCATCATGACCGTAATTGCTCTCAACATTTATATATGTGTGTTTTTTACCCAAAAGTTTTAGTCTTTTGCTTATATGTTGCATCTCATAATCGCGAAACAACATATCTGACTTAAAGCTTACAAGTATAAGGTTTGACTCTATCTTACCGAGTGCATCATCAAGAGAATCGTATCCTCTTGAGAGGTCATATATGTTTATCGCTTTTGTTATATACAGGTATGAAAGAGGGTCAAACCATTTTGTAAAGTTGTATCCGTTGTATTCCAGATATGATTCTACCTGAAATTTTCCGAAAAGTTCAAAAAGCCCGTCATCTCTTTTGTATTCTCTGCCGAATTTTTGCTGCATGCTTTCGTGGGACAAAAAGCTTATATGTCCTGCCATTCTTCCTATGGCCATACCGCTTAGACCTTCTTCTTTGATGATTTCCGGGTCATAGTATCCGTTGTTAAATACCGGGTCTTTAAGGATTGCCTCCTGGGCTACTTTGTTAAATGCGATTGCCCACGGCTGTGTTGCATAGGTTGTGGCTAGGGCTATTATATTTTCTGCAAATTTTGGAAACTGAACTGCAAAGTGAAGGGCTTGCATACCTCCCATACTGCCGCCTATGATGGCTTTTACTTTGTGTATGCCGAGCCTGTCAAAAAGGATTCTTTGAGCTTTTACCATATCTTTTACAGAGATTACGGGAAATTTAAATCTATAAGGTTCATTATAAGGCGGTCTCTCACTCATAGGTCCGGTTGAGCCAAAACAGCTGCCTATCACATTTGCACATATAACAAAATACCTGTCTGTGTCAACTGCTTTGCCGCTTCCTATAAGACCGTCCCACCATCCCGGTTTTCTCTCACCTTCATAAAGACCGGCGGCATGATGGCTTCCTGTAAGTGCATGGCAGATTACCACCACATTTGATTTGTCTTCGTTTAGCTCGCCGTATGTTTCATAAACTATGTCATACGGCTCTAAAATCCTTCCGCTTTCAAGATAGAGCGGATTTGTAAAATGCTCTTTTTCTGTTTGAAACTTTAACATTTAACCTTCGATTGCCTGTTTTAAATCTTCTATCAAATCATCTGCACTTTCAAGCCCTACAGAGAGCCTTATAAGGTTGCTTGGAACTCCACAGGCTTTTAGTTCATCTTCACTTAACTGCTGATGTGTCGTAGAAGCTGGATGAGTTATGATAGATTTGCTGTCACCGATGTTTACGACTATACTGAAAATTTTGGTTGAGTTTGCTACTCTTTTAGCAGTTTCAAAGTCTTCTACTTCAAAACTGAGCAGTCCACTGCTAAGACCGTCTTTAAAATATTTTTGTGCATTTGTATAGTTTTTGTCAGTTTTAAGACCCGGGTAGTTTACTTTTTTTACTTTTGGATGTGAAGCTAAAAACTCTGCAACTTTTTTTGCATTTTTTGAATGTTTTTCTATCCTTAGAGGCAGAGTTTCAAGTCCTTGTATAAAAAGCCATGAGTTAAACGGACTAGGTGCTGCTCCAAGGTCTCTAAGCAGAGAGAGCCTTACTCTTAAGGTAAAAGCCGGAAGTCCAACTTCAGTATAAACCAAACCGTGATAGCTTTCATCTGGCTCGTTAAAATGTGGGTATAACGGATTGTTTTTCAGTTTTTCGTTTAGATTTTTTCTCTCAACTATAATGCCCCCAAGTGCAAGACCCTGACCGGTAGTGTATTTGCTTGTGCTGTGAACGACTATATCTACACCGTGTTTTAGAGGATTGCAAAGTATCGCAGTTGCAACAGTGTTGTCGCATATGGTTATGATATTGTGTTTGTCGGCAACTTTTACAATCTCATCTATATCTGCAACATCTATACTTGGATTTGTAAGACTTTCAAAAAATATAGCTTTAGTGTTGTTGTCTATTTTTGACTGCAAATCTTTTGTGTTATGAACATCAAAAAATCTTGCTTCTATACCAAATCTTTTTAGAGTATGAGCGGCCTGTGTAAGTGTTCCGCCATATGCTTGGGAAGCACATACAACATTTTCACCGGCTTTTGCCACATTTGCAAATGCATAAAAAATCGCTGCCATTCCGCTTGATGTCGCAAGTGCTGCTTCTCCGTCTTCAAGTGCGGCAAATCTCTTTTCAAACACATCGGTAGTTGGGTTTGTAAGTCTTGTGTATATGTTTCCAAGCTCTTTTAATGCAAATAGATTTGCAGCATGGTCTGCATCTTTGAACTCATAGGCTGTTGTTTGGTATATAGGCACAGCCATAGTGCTTTGTTCATCTTTGTTGTATCCAAAATGTAGTGCTAATGTTTCTTTATCCATTGTTTTTTTCCTCATATATTACAGCCGTATTTGCAAGCAAATCATGAAAAGCTCTTTTGTCCTTTCTAAAAGCCACCATAAAAAAACCCATACCGAAAAACAAAGCCGACGGTATATACCCAAGACTTCTTATGACCGCCTGTTTGTTTGTAATGTCTTCAAAGATTTTGTTGTCTACTATTTTTATGCCCATTATCTTTTTTCCAGGTGTTGCACCTTTCCATCTCTCCCAGAAGATTACGGTTACAACCAGTGTCAAAACCTCAAAAACGATCTCCCATCCTGTTGATGTTGACTGTCTTTGAAGCACAAGGGCTCTTGGGTCACCCTGACTTGCAAGCTGCAGAGATTTTATATAACTCTCAAAATCAAACCATGCTCCGCCACTTATGATTTGAACAAAAACAGCAAGCGGCAAAGCCAGTAAAAAAAGATCTATAACTGAAGCAACAGCCCGGACTAAAAATCCTGCATATCTGACTTTTTTCATATTATATATGGTAGTTTGGTGCTTCCTCGGTTATGATAACATCGTGAACATGGCTCTCTTTGAGTCCTGCACTTGTGATCTCTACAAATTCAGATTTTTCCCAGAACTCTTTGATATTTTTAGAACCGCAATACCCCATAGAGCTTCTAAGACCACCCATCATCTGATGGATAATACCTGCTATGCTTCCTCTGTATGGCACTCTTCCCTCAATCCCTTCAGGGACAAGTTTGTCTGCTGCCGTTCCTTCTTGGAAGTATCTGTCATTGCTTCCTTTTTTCATAGCACCTATACTTCCCATACCTCTGTAGCTTTTGTATTGTCTTCCCTGATACATGATAGTCTCACCCGGAGACTCTTCGGTTCCGGCTAGAAGTGATCCAGCCATAACTGAACTAGCACCTACTGCCAAAGCTTTTGCTATGTCACCTGAGTATTTTATACCTCCATCGGCAATAACCGGCACACCATACTCTCTTGCAACTTCCGCACACTCATCTATGGCACTGATTTGTGGCACACCTACACCTGCTACTATCCTTGTTGTGCAGATTGAACCTGGACCTATACCTACTTTAACCGCATCCGCACCTGCTTCTATAAGAGCTTTTGTGGCATCACCTGTTGCAATGTTTCCGGCAATCACATCTACAACCAGTTCATCTTTTATCTTTTTAATGGTGTCTATGATTCCCTTGGAGTGTCCGTGAGCCGAGTCAAGAACCAAAACATCCACACCGGCATCAACCAAAGCTCTTGCTCTGTCAAGTTGTCCTACACCTATGGCAGCTCCCACTCTTAGTCTTCCAAAGTCGTCTTTGTTTGCATTTGGATACTCTATGCGTTTTTTGATATCTTTAATCGTAACAAGACCTTTAAGATGTCCTTCATCATCAATGATAGGGAGTTTTTCTATCTTGTGCTTGTGCATAATGTCAGCCGCTTCATCTATCTTTATACCTTTTTTGGCGGTTATAAGCGGCATTTTTGTCATAACATCTTTTACAAGTTTGGTCATATCTTTTTCAAATCTCATATCGCGGTTTGTAAGGATTCCAAGTAGTTTGTTATGCTCATTTACAACAGGAACACCGCTTATCTTGAACTCTTTCATAATCTCTTCTGCATCTGCCAGTGTTGCATTTGGAGATATGTAAACCGGGTCTATGATAATACCGCTTTCACTTTTTTTGACTTTTTTTACCTGTTTTACCTGGGAGTCTATATCCATATTTTTATGGATTATACCTATACCTCCCAGTCTTGCCATGGCAATGGCCGCTCTGTATTCGGTAACGGTATCCATGGCGGCTGATACCATCGGGATTTTAAGAGGTATGTTTTTTGTAAGCATCGTATTTAAATCAACCTCTTTAGGCAAAACCTCAGAATACTGCGGAACCAACAAAACATCTTCAAATGTCAAAGCTCTCTTTTTTATCCTCATTCAAAACACCCTTGAAAATTATTTTAAACATTATACTATGTTTGTATTTAAAAATAGGTAAATATTGCTATAATAACAAAAAAAGATTTTAAGGCAAATATATGATTTTTAGAAGAGTTGCTGTAGTTTTGTTTTTTTTCGGTTTGATTTTGGTAGCACAGGATAACTATGACATATTTTATAAAAATCTCAACAAAGTAACTTCAACTCTGGATATAGACAAAAAAACAAAAATATATATGTTGATGTATGCCACAAATGAAAATTCAAAAG
>WFOM01000063.1 GCA_015488075.1 Helicobacteraceae bacterium
AAGAATGGGAGATAGGGGAGTGGGTCCACATTGCTTTGAAAAATCTATACAGTAAAACCAACAGCTATAAAGATAAACAAAAGCTTAAAAGAGATTTTTTCAAAGAGCTTGATGATTTGGAGATAGAGGACAGACTTTTAAGATTTAAGATAGATCTGTATAAAAAAAGTTTGGACAGATTTTTTGATCTGGAGATAAAGAGATTTGATGCCGGCATTGTTGTTGAAGAAAACGAGATGGAACTTACCAAAGAATACAACTCGGTTTTGATAAACGGAAAAATAGACAGACTTGATCGAAACAGTGTAAGCGGAAGTTATGATATAATCGATTATAAAACCGGAAGTGTGCCTGTATACAATAAAAACAACTTTTCTGATGCTACAGATTTTCAGTTACAGTTTTACAAACTTTTATGTGAAGACAAGTATAATGTGGGAGAGTGTTTTTTTTATGATATAAAAAACCAGGAGATTGTAAAAGATGATTTTTTTGATGAAAGATTTTTTATATTGAAAAAACATCTGGATGATATATCAAAAATCGATGGTTTTGTAAATGAAAAAACGACTGATTTGAACATCTGTAGAAAATGTGAGTATAGAGTATTATGTCAAAGATAGATTTTAAAAACAATCTGGCTTATCTTGCAAGTGCCGGAAGCGGCAAAACTTTTATGCTGAGTGTAAGATATATTTCGCTTTTGTTTTTGGGTGTGGATCCTTCTAAAATACTTACTCTTACATTTACAAACAAAGCTGCAAACGAAATGCAAGACAGAATTTTAAAAACTCTGTATGATTTGGAAAACAAAGGTGAAGAGTTAAAAAAGATTTCAGAGATTACCGGATTTGGCACAGATGAGATTTTGGACAAAAAAGAGTATGTGCTAAAAAGGTTTTTAAGCTCACCTTTGCTTATCATGACACTTGACAGTTTTTTTGCAAAGGTTCTTAGAAAATTTTCTCTTTATATGGGGATACTGCCGGATTTCAAGGCTATAAACTCTACAGAAACCATAAAGCTTTATATATATTTTTTAAACGAGGTTTACAAAAGCGGCAAAAAACAAGAGCTGATAGAACTTGCGGCCATAACAAAAAAAAGACTTGAAGATATATTTGTTTTGCTTGAAGAGTTTTATGAAAAAACCCACCAGTTAAAAAAACTTGAATTTAAAAAACAAGACACTGACAAATTAAAAAATGAAGTTTTTAAAAGCCTTGACAAACTAAGAAAAAAGATAAACTCATGCGAAAAAGCAAGTCAGACTGCAAAAAAAAGTTTTGAAAATATCAGATATGTTGAAGATATTTTGTATAAGAGCTGGTTTGTAAGAGATACTTTGAATTACAGAACATTTGCCAAATGTTTTGATGATGAACTGGATGAGATTTTTTTTGATTTGAAATTAAAAGTAAAAGAGTATGTAAAAGCAAAAGAGCAAAACATTTTTTACAATCTGAGCGAGATAGCAGATATTTACAAGAAAACAAAAAAATTTATAAACCAAAACTATAACGAGCTATCTTTTTTGGATATAACCATAAATGTATATGAGCTTTTAAAAGAGAGGATAGACAGCGACTTTTTCTACTTCAGACTCGATACCAAAATACAACACATACTTCTTGATGAGTTTCAAGATACCAGCATAATCCAGTATGAGATACTAAAACCTATTATAGATGAAGCCGTAAGCGGAAGCGGTGTTAAAGATTTTGGAAGTTTTTTCTTTGTTGGTGATACCAAACAGTCCATATATAGATTTAGAGGCGGATTCAGTGAGCTTTTTTCATATGTGGCAAAAACACATCATACCGAAGTTTTACCGCTGAAAGTAAACTACAGAAGCAACAAAAACATAGTTGAATTTGTCAATACGGTTTTCAAAGACAAAATAGAAGATTTTATACCTCAGGATGCAAATAAAAAAACAGGCGGATATATAGAAGTAGTAACCGATGATGAGGTGTTGGAGTCTTTAAAATCATGTGTAAAAAGATTGGTTGATTCTAATGCTAATATGAACAATACGGCAATTTTGTGTTACAGTAACAGTGACGGTGAGATTATAAGGGAATATCTAAGCGGATTTGGATACAAGGTTGTTACCCAGACCACTTCTTTGCTTATAAATCAAAAAGAGATTTTGGCACTTTATTATCTGTTTGAATACCAAAGATACAAAAATGAAATCTCCAAACTGAACTTCTTTGCGACCATAAATCAGGAAGTATGCGATATAAAACTGTTTGATCTAAACAACACTTCACTTATGAAGATATTTTTGTATGCGGTTGAGAACTTTAACTTTCAGGATTATGCAAACCTTTTGAAATTTTATAAAATAATCCAAAACTACAGTGATATAGAGCAGTTTTTGTTTGACTACAAAAATATAAGTCAAGAAAGTGTGTCTGCTTCAAATGAAGGGATAAAAGTTTTGACTGTTCACAAGTCAAAAGGGCTTGAGTTTGATTCTGTTATAGCTGTTGACAGGCTTTCTAAAAAACCATCCGACAAAGATATGATAATATACGAATACAACCAAATAGAATTAAAAAATATATACTTAAGAGTCAAAAGCAGAGAGAGTTTTGATGAAGATTATGCCAAAGCTTTGAAAAAAGAGAAAGAGCTTTCAAAAAAAGACTCGTTAAATTCTTTGTATGTTGCATTTACAAGAGCCAAAGAGAATCTGTTTGTTGTCAAAAAAAGTAAAAACAGTGAGTTTGACCTGCTTGGACTTGAAGATGGTGTATATGGAGAACTTCAGATAAAACAAGAAGAAAAAAAACAGATAAAACAAGAACAAAACAGAAGTTTCAGTGAACTTTATTTCGGGACACAAAACGACCTGCTAAAAACAGAAGAGAAGATAAAAGATGAGGATTTTGAGTCTGTTAATTTCGGACTTGCTCTTCATTATACTATGCAGCATCTTGAAAAATTTGACCATGCATATTTGCAAAATGCTTTGTATGCAGCCAAAAACAGATACGGATATATAGTAGGTGAAAAAGGTTTTATGGAGATAGAAAAAAGAGTAAAACGGCTCCTAAAAGATGAGAGATTTTTAAGTTTGGCTGACGGGAGAGTCTATAAAGAAAAAGGTATAAAATTTAAAGAGAATGTATATTATATAGATTTGCTTGTTGAAAAAGAGGATGAGTATATTGTTATAGATTACAAAACATCCAGAAAATATCATGACAAGCATCTTAAACAGGTAAAAAACTATGAGTATATAGTTAGTTTGTTAACCGGCAAAAAAACTAAAAGTTACCTTTGTTATGTTTTGGAGGACAGGGTTGAGGTTGTAGATTTGAGTGTTGAGGACTAAAGATAATTTTTTGATATAATTTCGCTTAAAAAAGGGTTTGGATGATTAAAAAATGTTTGTTTCCTGCTGCGGGGTATGGGACTAGATTTTTACCTGCTACAAAAGCGATGCCAAAAGAGATGCTGCCGATACTTACAAAACCGATAATCCAATACGGTGTCGAAGAAGCCAAAGAAGCCGGCTGTGAAGTTATGGGATTTGTAACAGGAAGGGGTAAAAGAGCACTTGAAGACCATTTTGACATAAGTTATGAGCTTGAGCATCAGATAAAAGGAACATCAAAAGAGCATTATCTAACAGAGATCAGAGAACTTATAAACAGCTGTATCTTCACATATACAAGACAAAACGAGATGAGAGGTCTTGGAGATGCCATATACAAAGGCAAATCGCTTGTTGGAGAAAGTGATGCATTTGCGGTAATACTTGCAGATGATTTATGTGTAAACGAAAATGGCGAGGGTGTTTTGTCCCAGATGGTAAAACTTTACAACAAATACAGATGCTCGGTAGTAGCCATAATGGAAGTAGAAAAAAAAGATGTTGACAAATACGGTATAATCTCCGGCAAAAAAATAGATGAAGATATATATATGGTTGAAAAGATGATAGAAAAACCAGGTCCTGATGAAGCACCTACAAATCTGGCTATAATAGGCAGGTATATATTGACACCAGATATTTTTGAACTGATTAAAGATACAAAACCGGGAAAAAACGGTGAGATACAAATAACAGATGCATTAAACGAACAGGCAAAAAAAGGGATGGTTATAGCCTACAAGTTTAAAGGCAAAAGGTTTGACTGCGGGAGTGTTGAGGGATTTGTAGAGGCTACGAACTATATGTATGAGATGAGCAAGTAGGATTGAGGATTGAGGTTTGAGGAGATATATCTTAAAATTAACTTAAATTCAGGTTTTTTTAAGATTAAGAAGATATACTTTCACCACTAAATTTTAAAGGGTTTTGGAATGAAATTTACAAAAATAGCAACTCCTGAACAACTAAACGACAAAAAATGGATTTTAGTTGATGCTGAAGGGAAGGTTTTTGGTAGGCTTATAACTGAGATAGCTACAATTTTAAGAGGTAAAAACAAACCTTACTATACTCCGCATCTTGACTGTGGTGATTATGTAGTGGTTATAAATGCTTCAAAAGTTGTGTTTAAAGGTCAAGACAAGATAAACAACAAAACTTACCACAAGCACACTGGGTATTTTGGAAGTGTGACAAGCGAAAAGATGACAGAGCTTTTGGAAAAAAATCCTGAAAAACTGTTCAAACTTGCAACAAGAGGTATGCTTCCAAAAACTAAACTTGGACACAAAATGTTAAAAAAACTAAAAGTATATGCAGGTGAAAATCATCCTCATACTGCACAAATAGCTAAGTAAGGGTAAAATATGGCAAAAATATATGCAACAGGTAAAAGAAAAACTTCAGTAGCTAAAGTTTGGTTAACTCCCGGAAAAGGTGAGATAACAGTAAACGGTTTGAGTCTTGATGCTTGGCTTGGCGGACTTGAGGCGAAAAAACTAAGAGTAAAACAGCCTCTTAGCATTACAAAAACTCTTGAAAGTGTAGATATAAAAGCAACAGTTATAGGCGGTGGTTTCGGAGGTCAGGCTGATGCTCTAAGACACGGTATAGCAAGAGCATTGGTAAAATACAATCCTGATTTAAGAGGTGTGCTAAAACCAGAAGGTATGCTTACAAGAGACTCAAGAGTTGTTGAAAGAAAGAAACCGGGTCTCAAAAAAGCAAGAAGATCTCCTCAGTTCAGCAAAAGATAATATACTCTTCTTATTTCAAAAAGGCTTTTGGCCTTTTTGCCCCAAACATTTACTTTTTTCCAATACAATACAGACTAATATTTTTTAACAAGGAACAGCCATGAAAAAGATTTTGGTGTTTGCAGCACTTATACTGTCTGTGTTGATTATGCTTCCAATAGTAGGTAACAGTGTTGTAAAAAAGCAGATAGACCAAAGGATAGAGCAGCTAAAAACTGCCGGTATAAATGTAAAAGAGGTTAAAAAAGAGAAAACTTTTTTTACAACACATATAGTATATGATTTTGAGGTAGAGGATGCAGACAAGTTCAACAACTTTTTAAATCAGTATTCAAACACACAGATACAGCCTTATGTTGAAAGTGTTTTAGATGGAGTTGTGGTAGAGAGTTCTGTAACATACAGCAATCTTTTGTTTGACGATAAAATCTCCATAGATATATATCCTATAAAATTTCCAAAAGAGTTTATGGAAAAAGCCAAAAAAAGCAACAAAGTCATATACGACAAACTTGTTGAACTACTAAAAACAAAAGGGATTTTATACCATTTTGACTACTTTGTATCTTCAAAAAGTTTTAACGGTTCTTTAAAAGATATCGATATATCTTTAGACTCCAAAAACGGATACAGCAGTGTTGTAATGAAGATAAAAGGTGTCGGTATGAAAGGAAGCGGAAACATAGTGGCACCGGATATTATGGAAACATCTATGAAAGAGTTTGAACTTTCAGAATCAAGAAAAGGTAATAAAACTTTTGAAGCATCTTTTAAAGATGTATATATGAGTTACAAATACAAAACAAAACTTGCTTATGACTTTGACATGTCTGTAAAAAATATACATCTTACAGATATATCATACATATCAAAAACATTTATAGATTTTGACAATGTAAGTTTGCATACCGTCAGTCAGACAAAAACAAATACATACGAATACCAAACATCTATAAAATTTGATAAACTTGCATATAAAAATGATTACAAATACACCCAGTTAAAAGATTTTCAGCTTGACAATTTTGAATACACTTTGTCTGTTAAAGACTTGGATCTTGAAGCTGTAAACAAATTTGTAGATTCATTTGAGAAAAACAGCAGATACTCATACGGATATAACGGTTATACAAAAGATTTACAAGAACTTTTGCAAAAAGGTTTTACTCTTGTTATAGATAAAGTTGGTGCAAAAAATGTTACAGTCAATTCACAAGCTCTTGAGAAGTTCAATATGGATGCAAACATAAAAATAAAACCAAATATAAATTTGAACAACAAAAAAGATTTGTGGAAATATATAAGTTTTGATATAAATTTGGAATTGTCCAAAAAACTATATAATTTTATAGTTCAAAAAAATAAAAATATGGCTGAGATGTTGGAAAGCTATAAAAAACAAAAAGATGATTCCGTTATATTCAAGATAGAAACAAAAGATCAAAAACTGCTGGTAAATGACATACAGGTTCAATAGAGTATTTTTTCTTTTTTTTATAGTCTGTCTGGAGGCTTTTGCCTCTACACTTCATCTGTCGATATCTGCAAATCCGGCAAGACTCAACCCTCTTATAGCAACGGACTCTGCAAGCGGTGAGATAACATCTTTTTTGTTTAACGGTCTTGTAAAATATGACAAAACAAATACAAAAATTATAGGTGATCTGGCAGAGAAGTTTTACTTTGAAGACAACAAAACACTCATTTTTAAACTAAGAGACAATGTGTATTGGCATGACGGAGTGAAATTTGGTGCAGATGATGTTGTATTTACATATAAGACTCTGATTTCAAAAAAGATAGTTTCACCATACAGTGTGAACTTCAAATTTGTAAAAGATGTTGAAAAGACAGATGAAAAAACCATAAAAGTGACATACAAAAAGCCATATTTCAAGGCGTTAGAGATTTGGATGATGGGTATAATCCCAAAACATATACTAAAAGATGAACAAAATCTCATGAACTCAAAGTTCAACACACATCCTGTCGGAACAGGTCCGTATATACTTAAAAAGCTTGAGTTCTCAAAAGATATAACCCTTTATGCAAACGACAGATATTTTGAACACAGACCAAAGATAGACAAGATAGTTTTACATGTTGTTCCTGATTCTACAACCAGATTTTTGATGTTAAAAACAGGAAAATTGGATGTTGGTTCACTCTCACCGATAGAACTTGAGAAAAAGATAGATAAAGATTTTAAAAAACACTTTAATATTTATGAAAATATCTCACTTGCTTATACATACTTAGGGT
>WFOM01000064.1 GCA_015488075.1 Helicobacteraceae bacterium
CTCTTGATCACCTTCGATAAAAACTGATGGAGTTCTTGCAAAAAAAGTGTAAAACTGCTTTATATGCGAGTTTAAATCAAGTTTTTGGATTATATCTTTCATCTAAGTATGAGTTTCTCTTTGGTATCTTCATAAACTTTTGTATCTATATGGATTTGAAGTTTATCTTTTACAATCTCATCTAAAACTACAATAGGGGTTAAATCATATATCTCATCCAAAAGTTCAAGTCTTAATTTTTGTTCATCTTTGTATGATGGTGGATTGAAAATCAGCTCTTTTACACTTTTATAAGAGGTCTTTAAAATCTCATTGTATTTTTTTAGCTCTATCATCTTTATATCTTCTCTGTTAAAAAAATAAACCCCGTCTATCTCATCTTCGATTTTTCCTTGATGATGTTTTCTTTTTGTATAAGAGTAGCTAACAAGATAAGCAGGGATGACTTCTTTTTTCTTTTTTACAAAAAATCTAAGCTCTCTATAGTTTAAAAACTTATGTTTTGTTATCTTATAGTCTATGCCGTTTTCTTCTAACTCTATCCTTTTTTCAAAAAGCTCTAACCTCTCTTCGATAGAGCCGGGTAAAACAGAGTTTGATATATGTGAAAACATCTCATCCATAAGTTTATCTTGAGCTTCTCTTTGAAGTGTAAGTCCATATAAACATCCGCAGTAATCTTGACGATAAAGTTGTTTTTCTTTTGTAACTTTGCTTTGTTCTTGTGTTCCACCACCACTTCTATAATCTACTGCTATAAATTTAAGACCTGTTTTTTCTTCAAACTCTTTTCCTGCTTTTTTTAACTGTTCTTGAGATTTTAAAGGGCTTACAAGCAGTGTAGTTGTAAATGTTTTCTCACCAAGTTCAAGTGCTTTTTTTGCACTAACTTCAAACCTTTTATCAAAACAAACTTCACACCTTGCACCTTTTTCCGGCTCTTTCTCAAGCCCCCTTACAGCATCTATCCAAGATTCAAAATCATACTCACCCTCTATTAAATCGATCCCAAGCATATCACAGCTTCGTTTAACATCTAAAAGTCTTAATTTATATTCAGAGTAAGGGTGTATATTTGGATCGTAAAAAAAGCCGGTTAGTTTTTCATCTGGAAAATCTTTTTTTAATCTCTCAAGAAAAAAATGGCTATCTACACTACAACATATATGAACTAACATCTACCTCAATCCTCAAACCTAAATTTCCGTTTTCCGTTATCTGTTATCCGTTATCGGCACGGAAGGCTCACGGCGCCATTGCGCCTTTTGGACTTGAAGCCATCTTTTCTTAAACCTCAAACCTCAATTCTCAGCTCTCTTTTCAAAAATCTCAATCTTTTCTATATCATCATTTTGTCTTATACTGTCTAACACCTCAAAAGATGCACCGTCATTATCCTCTATACCGCCAAAAACTGTATGAACACCATCAAGATGTGGGCATGGCACAAAACATATAAAAAACTGACTTCCTCCGGTATCTTTACCTGCATGAGCCATAGACAAAGCTCCTCTTTTATGTTTTGAGGTGTTTTTTTCGGTCTCACATTTTATAGCCCATCCTGGACCACCTGCTCCTGGCATCCCACTTGCACCTTCTTTAGTGTTAGGGCAACCGCCTTGAGCCATAAAACCTTGTATAACTCTGTGAAACTTTAAGCCGTTATAAAAACCTTCATTTGCTAAGTGTGCAAAGTTCGCTACAGTATTTGGCACTTCATCATGATAAAGTTTAATCCAAATTACACCTTTGTTTGTTGTAATTTTTGCCCACCTATTTTTTTCAACATCACTTACATCATACTCTTTTAGTTTTCTTCCAAACATTTATAAATCCTTATATATTTTTTGAAATTATACACTAAATTTAATACGGCTTAGGAAATAATTCCTAAGCCTACATTAACACTGGGTTCTCTTCAGCAGAGAGCTCGCGGCGCCATTGCACCTTTTGGGCTTGAAGCTATCTTTTCTCAACCCAAAAACGAGACTAAAGTCTCTACTCCTCTCCAATCACTAATAACCAATCTCAATCCTCAAACCTCAACCCTCAATCCTTAATCCTTATTTATGCTATAATTTCCTAAAAAATTTAGGATCTATTTTGGAGTATTGGAACCACATATATGAACATTTTAACCCAATAGCTTTTGAGATTTTCGGTATAAAAGCACACTGGTATGGCATAATGTATGTTTTGGCACTTGTTAATGCTTTATATATAGGTAAAATATTTTTAGAAAAAGACAACTACAACTTCACAAAAAAAGAACTTGACAGCTTTTTTATATATATAGAGATTGGCATTATACTTGGGGCTAGAATAGGTTACATACTCTTTTATGACCCATACACATCATACTATCTGACACATCCGTGGCAGATTTTCAACCCTTTTAACAAAGATGGCGAGTTTGTAGGGATCAGAGGTATGAGTTATCATGGGGCCATCATCGGTTTTTTTATAGGCTCGTATCTTTACAGCAAAAAACACAAAGCAAATTTTGGAAAACTAATGGACTTAGTGGCAATTTCCGTTCCACTTGCCTATGTATTTGGAAGGATAGGCAACTTTTTAAACCAGGAACTAATAGGAAGAGAAACTGATGTTAGCTGGGGAATATATGTAGATGGAGTTTTAAGACATCCATCACAACTGTATGAAGCATTTTTAGAAGGTGTATGTGTTTTTATAATCGTATATCTTTGGAGAAAAAGAAAAAAATTTGACGGTGAACTGATCCTGGTTTACGGTGGAGCTTATGGATTGGCAAGAACTGTAGCAGAGTTTTTCAGAGCACCTGATCCACAGATAGGTTATCTTTGCTGTGAAACTGTAACACTTGGAATGGTGTTTAGTTTTAGTATGTTTGTTTTGGCATTTGTTTTATGGATATATTTTTACAAGACAAAAACTCTAAAATGAAAAAACAAATACCTTTTTTACTGTTTTTTGTAATCTTTTTATCTGCCTGTTCATCAACAAAAATAAAACCAAATGAACAATTTAAAGAATACAACATTTACAAACCGGATGATTCACTTTACTATCTGGCAAAAGATGATGTCAAAAAACACTATCCAAAAACAGGATTTTATCTTTTAACACATTACTATGATGCTTTTTTGGCAAGAAAAGAGCTTATAAGAAGAGCAAAACACACTCTTAATTTACAATATTTTATAATTGCTGATGACGAACTTACCGCATATTTGTTGGATGAGATTATAAAAGCCGCAAACAGAGGTGTAAAAGTAAGAATACTTGTAGATGATTTACTTTCAAAATACAGAGACAAAGCGGTAGCATCTATAGCCCAACATCCAAACATATCCATAAAACTTTTCAATCCTACAACTTACAGAAATACTCTTGGCTGGATTGAGATGGGTCTAAGTATAGAAAAATACGGCAGAAGAATGCATAACAAGATGCTAATAGCAGACCACTCAGCTTTGATAATGGGCGGAAGAAATTTACAAAATATCTACTTCGGTGTAAACAAGGATGATATATTTATAGATGATGATATATTGGCTATAGGTCCACTTGCGGCAGAAGCTTCCAACAAATTTGAAACCTACTGGAATTTTGAAAAGTCAGTAGATATTCACAAAATATACAAAGGCAAATACTATAGCAAACTTGAGTTAAGTAATATTGAAAGAAAAAAACTTGAAAAATTTTTAGAAAGCAAATATTTCAAAGA